>NZ_JBXASW010000037.1:0-61000 GCF_058809745.1 Variovorax sp. MPBD4-3 | reverse complement strand
CCGGTTTTCCTCCTTCCCCTTCCGGGGGAGGGCAGGGGTGGGGGCAAGCGGCGTTTGATGAAGCACCGCGCAAAAACCACCGCCGCTTGCCCCCATCCCAGCCTTCCCCCAGCGGGGGAAGGAGCAAGATAAAGACGGCGGAAGGGGGAAGGAGTCGAACCTTCCCGGCGACGACTGGCGCCACCAACCGGGTTTGAAGCCCGGCCGCCCCACCAGGGACGATCCCCTCCCATGAGCGCTGTTCACGGCCTTGCCCCGAACAACGACGTATCGGGCCGCAGCAGATGCGCATCTTTCACGCGCCGCGTCAGCCCCACACGGTCGAAAAACTCAAGAAGCTGGATCGCGCGCTTGCGTCCCAACCCCGTCGCATCCCTGAAGCTCGCGGCCTGCAGACCTTGCGGGCCTTCGAGGCAGTCGCGCGCAATCGCAGCCAGCCGCTCGACGGTCGCCAGCGGATAGTACAAGTCCTTCACCACCTGGAAGGCCTCGCCCCGGCGCGCGAGGCTCGCGAGCGTCTGCCGCACCATCGCCTCGCTCGCCGCGCAGTCCTTCGCAAGATCGCGCACCCACGGCGGATCGAAGCCGCCATCGGCCAGCCGCGGCAGCAGCTTCTGCGCGAGCTTCTGTTCGGCCTCGCCGAGGCGCGCCGCATGGTCCGGCAGATGCAGCCAGGTGCCGCTGCGCACCAGCGCACCGCATGCGGCCAGCGCGTCGAGCGCATGGCGCCACAGCGCATCGTCCGTGCGTGGCGCGGCCAGCCGCTTGAGGCGGCGTGCATCGGGGCCGACCTCATCGGGCGCCGTGCGATGGAAGTCCGCGAGCCGGCCGGTGATCTGTGCCTCGAGCGCATCCAGGTGCCGCTGCGCGATGGCCGTGTGCTCGATGCGCACCGCATCCGCAGGCAGCGGCAGGGCGGCTTCGCCGGGCAGCGACAGCGCACGCGCCAGCCGCGCGGTGTCGATGCCCAGCGGCGCGTTGTCCAGCAGCGCGGCCACGCGCGCGGCCCGGTCGTCGATGGCCCAGGCGGCCAGCGTGTGAAGCCGCTCGGGCGTGCGGCGGTAGCGCACCGGCGCGAACGGGTCGAGCACGCGCACGCCGGCCATGGTGCGCGTGGCCGAGGCATCGCGCAGCACGCCCCGGTCGCCATGCCACGCGCCGACGCTCTCCTTCGTCACCAACTGCGCCAGGGCGGTTTCGCCGGGCGCGAGCACGTCGCGGTCGAGCAGTGCGAGCGAAGCCATCACGTCGCTCGCGCCGAGGTGCGCGTGCACCGTGGTGCCCGAGCGCAGCGGCTTGGCCTCGTCGGGCCACAACGTGAGCAGCACGTCGATGCGGTCCGTGGCAAGCGCGATGGCGGGCGTGCAGACCCAGTCGCCGCGATGCATCTCGTCCTTGGTGGCCCCGGCCAGCGCCAGCGCGCAGCGCTGCCCCGCATGCGCCGATTCGGCCTTCTGGTTCTGTGCATGGATGCCGCGCACACGCACCGTGCGGCCGCCGGGCACCACGCGCAGCTCGTCGCCGATGCGCACCGTGCCGCTGAAGACCGTGCCGGTGACGACCGTGCCCACGCCCGAGAGCGTGAAAGCCCGATCGACCGCGAGGCGAAACGCCAGGCCGTCTTCGCGCCCATGCTCCCTGCGCGCCACGTCGAGCAGGCGTTCGCGCAGCGCATCGATGCCGTCGCCGGTGGTCGCCGACACCGCGAGCATCGGCGCGCCCGCGAGCGGCGTGGGCGCCAGCAGCGCCGCGATGTCCGAGCGCACCTCGGCCAGCCGCGCATCGCGCATGGTCTCGTCGATGCGGTCGATCTTGGTGATGGCCACCGTCGCCTCGCGCACGCCCAGCAGCGCCACCACCGCCAGGTGCTCGCGCGTCTGCGGCATCACGCTGTCGTCGGCCGCCACCACCAGCAGTGCGTGGTCGATGCCGGTGGCGCCGGCCAGCATGGTGTGCAGCAGGCGTTCGTGGCCGGGCACGTCGACGAAGCCCAGCGATATGCCACCGGGCGCGTGCAGGTACGCATAGCCGAGCTCGATGGAGATGCCGCGCCGCTTTTCCTCGGGCAGCCGGTCGGTGTCGACGCCGGTGAGCGCGCGCACCAGCGTGGTCTTGCCGTGGTCGATGTGGCCTGCGGTGCCGATGATCATTGCAGTCGCTCGCGCAGCAGCGCCAATTGCGCGACGAATTCGGCGCTGTCCTCCAGGCAGCGCAGGTCGAGCAGCAGCCGGTCTTCGGCGATGCGGCCGATCACCGGCAGGGGCAGGCCGCGCAGCGCGGTGGCGAGGGCGTCGAGCGCGGTGCCCGTGCCCTTCTTCGACGTGCCGGCCGGCGCGAGCGCGAGCCCGGCCGAGGGCAGCCGCTCGACCGGCAGCGAGCCCGAGCCGATCTGCCCGAGCAGCGGAACGACCTCGACGGTGAAGCGCGGCGACACGGCGGCTTGCACCGGTGCCTTCAGGCGCTCTGCCATTTCGCGGATCGCATCGGCGGGCCGCGTGAGCAGCCGCAGCGTCGGCAGGTCTTGCGCGAGGCGCTCGGGCCGCAGGTACAGCGACAGCGTGGCTTCCAGCGCGGCCAGCGGCAGCTTGCTCATGCGCAGCGCGCGCTTCATCGGGAACTTGCGGATGCGGCCGACGGCCTCCCTGCTGCCGACGATGAGGCCGGCCTGCGGACCGCCCAGCAGCTTGTCGCCCGAGAAGGTGACCACGTCGCAGCCGGCCGCAAGCATCTCCTGCGGCAGCGGCTCGCGCGGCAGGCCGTAGTGGGCCAGGTCGATCAGCGAGCCGCTGCCCAGGTCGGTGGCCAGCGGCACGCCGCGCGCGTGCGCGATGCCGGCGAGCGTGGCTTCGTCGACCGCGGCGGTGAAGCCCTGCACGGCGTAGTTGCTGGTGTGCACCTTCATCACCAGCGCGGTGTGCTCGTTGATGGCGCGCTCGTAGTCCTGCGGATGCGTGCGGTTGGTGGTGCCGACCTCGACCATGCGCGCGCCCGCGCTGGCCATCACGTCGGGCATGCGGAAGGCGCCGCCGATTTCCACCAGTTCGCCGCGCGAGACGATCACCTCGCGCTCGCGCGCCAAGGCCGCGATGGTCAGCAGCACGGCGGCCGCGTTGTTGTTGACCACCGTGGCGGCCTCGGCGCCGGTGATGCTGCACAGCAGTTCTTCGACCAGCGAGTCGCGATCGCCGCGGCTGCCGGTGGCGAGGTCGTACTCGAGGTTGTTGGGCGATGTCATCACCGCGAGCAGCCGCTGCAGCGCCGCGTCGGCCAGCAGCGCGCGGCCGAGGTTGGTGTGGATGACGGTGCCGGTGAGGTTCAGCACCGCGCGCATGCGCGGCGCGAGGCGGGCGCGGACGCGCGCGGCGAGTGCGTTGCCTAGCGCCTCTTGCTCGATGTCGGTAGCCGCCAGCTTGCCCGCCACGGCCCGCGCGCGAAGCCCCTCGAGCAGCGCGCGCGCTTCCTTCACCACCAGCGTGCGGCCGTGCTCGGCCAGCAACGCGCCCGGCACGGCGAGGCGCAGCAGTTGATCGACAGAAGGCAGATCCTGGGGCCTTGCCGTCGAGCCGTGGACCACGGACTCTTTCGGCGCTGCCATCAGCCGCCTCCGCCGTCGTCGGGGATCTCTGGCTCTCCGAACAGCAGCATCAGGTTGTGACCGCTGCGCTGGTGGCCGGCTTCGGAGACGAGCAGGTCGAGCGTGACGCTGGCGAGGTCGTCCGCGACGGGCTCGACCTCGGGGTCTTTCTCCATCGCGACCTGCTTGAGATAGTGGCCGCAGGTGTCGCAGCACTCGGCCTTGACCGCACCCTCGCGCGCGCCGGTGGCCGGCAGTTCCACGCCAGGCTGCGGCGACAGCGATTCGAAATGGATGCCCTTGGTGCTTTCGCAATGCGTGCACTTGATGCGCACGTAGTGCCACTCGGTGCTGCACAGCGAGCAGTGCAGATACCTGAAGCCCGCTTCGTCGGCGCCGATGCGCGTGATGCTCACGGTGGGTGCGCTGCCGCAGCAGGGGCATTCGTTGCCGGGGTCGGTGCGGCCGAAGATGTTCTCGCCTTCGCGGCCGGCCACCTGCAGCACGAGCTGCGTCCAGTAGGCCTGCAGCCCGGCGGCGATCAGCGGCGCGGCCGCGAGGTCGAGCCCGAACATGATGCGGCGCGAGAGGCGGTCGGCCTGCTGGTCGATCCATGCGTCGTCGGCGGCCACCACGCGGTCGAGCGTGTCGCGCGCCGGGCCTTCGGGCAGCCGGGCGCGGAAGAGGCCGAGCAGGCGGCGAAGCTCCTGCAGCCACACCGGGTCGCGCGTCCATCCGAAGGCGGGCATCGGCGGCTTCAGCACCTTGGCGGCGGCTTCGAGCGCGTCGGATTCGGGCAGCGCGACGGGCGCATAGTCCTGCAGCACCTGGTGCTGCGCCTGAGCGAGGTCGGCAATGAAGATCAGGTACTCGCGCATCGGATGCGAAGCCGCGAGCTGGCGCAGTCGAAGCTGCCGGTCGGAAAACGCGAGGGAGCGCACCGGCAGGCGCAGGAACGGCATCTGCCGCCCGGCCTGCATTGCAATCTGCTCGGGATCGAGAACGCGCGTGGTGCGGATCGGCGGCGGAGTGCCGGTTGAACTGCTCATTCAAATGACTCTACAGCGATTCGCACGATTTGCGATACGTGATTGGCCCCAGGGCCATTCGAGAGATACCGCGGAACCGGCTTTGCCGGGCCGCAGGTATCGCCCCCGGAAGGGGGGTGGCGAAGCGACACGAAGTGCGCGCAGCCTGGGGGAGAGCCTGTTTACTCACCTCGCGTCATTTTGCGATGCCAGAGTGGGTGGTTGAGCTTGGCCCATCCCTCGGTCACGGTGCCGCGCGTCATGGCGCGCAGCGTGCCCTTGACCCAGATGGCCGCGTAGATGTGCGTGATGACCGAAAGAATCAGCACCACCGCCGACACCGCATGCACCACCACCGCGATGCGCCGCAGCAATATCGGGAAGAAGCCGACGAACCATGGGCTCCAGAACATGAAGCCCGTCACCAGCAACAGCAGCAGGCTGATGCCGAAGGCCCAGAACACCAGCTTCTGACCGGCGTTGTACTTGCCCACCGGCGGCATGCCCGACTTGTCGCCCTTGAGCATCTTCGGCGCGTTGGCGATCCATTCGCGGTCTGCCTTGTCGAGGATGTTCTCGCGCCACATCGTGAAGAACAGGAACACGAAGCCCAGCACCATCAGCAGCCCCATGAACGGATGCAGGATGCGCGTCCACGGGCCGCCGCCGAACAGGGCGGTCAGGAAGAACAGGGCAGGGTGGAAGAAGGCCAGGCCCGAGAGCGCGGCCGCGAAGAACATGATCGCGACGAACCAGTGGTTCATGCGCGTGGCGTCTCGGTAGCGGCGAAGGTAGTAGCGTGTCATCGCAATCTCCTCATGCACGGGGCGCGGTGGGCGGCGGTGTCCGTGGCGGCTCTTCGATCACCACGACGTCGTCCGGGTGGCCGTCGCGGTCGGCATCGGGGTGGTCGTCCTTGGGCTCGATGGGGCCGGTCTTCATGTAGTGGAAGAAGCTGCCGACCACCGCGCCGATCATGGCCACCATCGCGAGCGGCTTGGCCACGCCCTTCCACAGCGACACCAGCGGGCTGATGTGCGGGTCTTTCGGCAGGTCGGCGTACAGGCCGGGGCGGTCGGCGTGCTGCAGCACGTACATCACGTGCGTGCCGCCCACGCCGGCCGGGTCGTACACGCCGGCATTGGCGAAGCCGCGCTCCTTCAGGTCGACGATGCGCTCCGAGGCGTATTCGTGCATGTCTTCCTTGGTGCCGAAATGCAGCGCGCCGGTGGGGCAGGCCTTCACGCAGGCGGGCTCCAGGCCCACGCCCACGCGGTCGGAGCACAGCGAGCACTTGTAGGCCTTGTTGTCGACCTTGCTGATGCGCGGCACGTCGAACGGGCAACCGGTGACGCAGTTGCCGCAGCCCACGCAATGCTCGCTGATGAAGTCGACGATGCCATTGGCGTACTTGACGATGGCGCCCGGCGAGGGGCACGACTTCAGGCAGCCGGGGTCGTCGCAGTGCATGCAGCCGTCCTTGCGGATCAGCCATTCGAGCTTGCCGGCCTCGGGCTCGACCTCGGAGAACTTCATCACCGTCCAGGAAGACGGGGTGAGGTCGACCGGGTTGTCGTAGGTGCCGTGGTTGGTGCCGACCTCGTCGCGCAGATCGTTCCACTGCATGCACGCGACCTGGCAGGCCTTGCAGCCGATGCAGGTCGACACGTCGATCAGCTTCGCCACCTGCTGCACCTGCGGGCGGCTGCGGATCTCGGGCGAGGGCGTGGTCGTGGCCGAGCGGGCGGCGATGTCCAGGGTTTGAAGGGAGGACATCAGTGGCTCCGGTCTTCTGTATTGCTCCTTCCCCTTCCGGGGGAAGGCTGGGATGGGGGCAGGCCTTCGGACAGGCGCCGCGCATGAGATGAGGCCGCTGTGCCCCCACCCCTGCCCTCCCCCGGAAGGGGAGGGAGAAAGTCGTCGAGTACGTGCTTCTTCATGTCACGCCTTCTCGATGTTCACGGTGAAGGACTTGTACTCCGGCGTCTGCGTGTTCGCATCCCCGACGAAAGGCGTGAGCGTGTTCACCAGATAGCCCGGCTTGGCCACGCCGACGAAGCCCCAGTGGTTCGGCAGCCCCACCGTGTGCACCGTGCGGCCATCGACCTGGAGCCCGACGATGCGCTTGGTCACCACGGCCACCGCCTTGATGAAGCCGCGCTTGCTCGACACCTTCACCATGTCGCCGTGGCCGATGCCCTTTTCCTTTGCCAGCTCTTCGCCGATCTCGACGAACTGCTGCGGCTGGATGATGGCCGAGGTGCGCACGTTCTTGGTCCAGTAGTGGAAGTGCTCGGTGAGCCGGTAGCTGGTTGCCACGTACGGGAAGTCCTTCGGCACGCCGAGCCGCTCGAGGTCGCCCTTGAAGATGCGTGCCGCAGGGTTGGCGCGCGCCTTCTCGTTGTTCGGGTGCATCAGGTTGTTGACCAGCGGCGACTCGAAGGGCTCGTAGTGCTCCGGCAGCGGCCCTTCGGCCATGCCCGTGGGCGCGAACAGCCGCGCCACGCCCTCGGCCGTCATGATGAACGGGCGCACCGCGTCGGCTTCCATCGGATTGGCGTCGGGCCGGATGTCGGGAATGTCCGAGCCGGTCCATTGCTTGCCGTTCCACGCGATGAGGCTGCGTTTGGCGATCCACGGCTTGCCGGTGGTGGGATCGGTGGAGGCGCCGTTGTAGAGGATGCGCCGGTTCGCGGGCCAGGCCCACGCCCAGTTCTGCACCATGCCGATGCCGTACGGGTCGGCGTTGTCGCGCCGCGCCATCTGGTTGCCGGCCTGCGTCCAGGCGCCGCTGTAGATCCAGCAGCCGCTGGCGGTGGTGCCGTCGTCGCGCAAGAGACCGAAGCCGGAGAGCTGTTCGCCCGCCTTGGCTGTCGGCGGCTTGCTCGGGTCCTTCGGATCGACCAGGTCGACCAGCGCGCGGCCGTTGTATTCCATCGCCAGTTCCTGCGCGGAAGGCGAGTGCGGAATCTTGTAGGGCCAGGTCAGCTTGACGATCGGGTCGGGGAAGGCGCCGCCGTCCTTGATGTAGGCCTGGCGCATTCGGTTGAAGATGCCCGCCACGATCTCGATGTCGCCCTTGGCCTCGCCCGGCGGCTCCGCGCCCTTCCAGTGCCACTGCAGCCAGCGGCTGGAGTTGGTGAGCGAGCCGTCTTCCTCCGCGAAGCAGGTGGAAGGCAGGCGAAACACCGTGGTCTGGATGTCGGTGGTCTTGACGTCGTTGAACTCGCCGAAGTTGCGCCAGAACTCGCTGGTCTCCGTCACCAGCGGATCGATGGTGACGAGGAACTTGAGCTTGGAGAGCCCGTCGACGATCTTCTTCTTGTCCGGGAACGAGCCCACCGGGTTGAAGCCCTGGCAGATGTAGCCGTTGAGCTTGCCCTGGTTCATGAGCTCGAAGGCCTGCAGCACGTCGTAGAGCTTGTCGATCTTGGGCAGGTAGTGGAAGCCCCACTCGTTGTCGGCCGTGGCCGCGTCGCCCCACCACGACTTCTGCATGCTGACGAAGAACTTCGGGTAGTTCTGCCAGTAGCTCATCTGGTTGGGCCGCAGCGGCTTCAGCGCGCGGGTCTTGTAGTAGTCCTCCAGCGTCTGCTCGCTGTCACGCGCGAGCGACATGTAGCCCGGCAGCGAGTTCGACAGCAGCCCCAGGTCGGTCAGGCCCTGGATGTTGCTGTGCCCGCGCAGCGCGTTCATGCCGCCGCCCGCCACGCCGATGTTGCCCAGCAGCAGCTGCACGATGGCGCCGGTGCGGATCATCTGCGAGCCCTGGCTGTGCTGCGTCCAGCCCAGCGCATACATGATGGTCATGGTGCGCGTGGACGTGCTGGTGCTCGCGATGTACTCGCACACTTTCAGGAACTTGTCCTGCGGCGTGCCGGTGATGCGGCTCACCATCTCCGGCGTGTAGCGCGAATAGTGCCGCTTCATGACCTGCAGCACGCATTGCGGGTCCTGCATGGTCATGTCGACCTTGGCCATGCCCTGCTCGTCGAGCGCGTAGTTCCACGACTTGGGGTCGTAGTTGCGCTTCTCGGCGTTGTAGCCGCTGAAGATGCCGTCCTCGAACTTGTAGTCGGGCCCGACGATGAACGGCGCGTTGGTGTAGTTGCGCACGTACTCCGTCTGGATCTTCTCGTTGCTCAGCAGGTAGTTGATGACCCCCGAGAGGAACGCGATGTCCGAGCCCGCGCGCACCGGGGCGTAGTAGTCGGCCATGGCGGCCGAGCGCGTGAAGCGCGGGTCGACCACGACCAGGCGCGCCTTGTTCTGCTTCTTGGCCTCGATGACCCACTTGAAGCCGCACGGATGCGCCTCCGCCGCGTTGCCGCCCATGATCAGCACGACATCCGCGTTCTGGATGTCCTGCCAGTGGTTGGTCATCGCGCCTCTGCCGAACGTCGGGGCCAGACTGGCCACCGTGGGTCCGTGTCAGACGCGTGCCTGGTTGTCGAACACCAGCATTCCGGTCGAGCGGAATGCCTTGTGCGTGATGTACCCGGTTTCGTTGGACGATGCCGAAGCGCAGAGCATGCCGCTGCTGGTCCAGCGGTTCACGGTCTTGCCGTCGGCGTTGGTGGTCTGGAAGTTGGCGTCGCGGTCGGCCTTCAGCAGCTTGGCGATGCGGTCGAGCGCGTCGTCCCAGCCGATGCGCTTCCACTCGGTGCTGCCGGCCTCGCGCACCTCGGGGTACTTCAGGCGGTTGGGGCTGTGCACGAAGTCGAGCAGGCCAGCGCCCTTGGGGCAGAGCGTGCCGCGGTTCACGGGGTGGTCGGCATCGCCCTCGATGTGGAGGATGTCGGACACCACGTTCTTCGCCTTGTCGCCCAGGCTGTACATGATGAGCCCGCATCCCACCGAGCAGTACGGGCAGGTGTTGCGGGTCTCGGTGGTGCGCGCGAGCTTGAAGTTGCGGGCCTCGGCCAGCGCGGCGGTCGGCGAGAAGCCGAGCGCCACGATGCTGGAGCCGACCAGCCCCGCGCTGCTCACGCGGAAGAATTGGCGGCGGTTCATGTCCATGACACGACCTCCTGCCTCGCTGAAGTGGGGTGTTTCATCGTGGGCTCTTCTTCTTTGCTTTGCGTGGGAAATCTGTTTCGGGCCGGCCGCGCTACTTGGGCGCGGAGCCGTCGCCGCCGCTCGGCGCGGGTGCCGCGCCGCCGGAAGTGCCGCCGCCGTTCGGGCCGCTCATGCCGCCGATGGCCGAGCCGCCCTCGGACGGGCCCTTGTGGGCGGCGGACTCTTCGACCTTGTCGCCGGAATCGGCGGGCTTGATGCCGCTCGGGCTCGCGCCGGAAGTGCCCGAGGCACCGGCAGACGGTGCGGCGGGGCTGGCCGAAGGCTTGGGATCGCAGGCACTCAACAGCATGCCGAGGGCCAGGCACAGGCCCAGGGTTTGCAGGCGCTGACATTGCAGCATTGACACTCCTTCGGGGGAAAGGACGGCCAGATAGTGGAATGTTTTTATTTCACCCGCCGCGACCCGCAATAAATGCCTGATCGGCGCGGTGGGGTGTTTGTCACATCATGCGACAGCGCAAAGACGCGGGCAAGTAGGCCAAAACCGGCAATAACCCTTGAATCCGGCCGTGCGCGGGCCTCTGGGCTATCGTCGCGGCCATGAATGCCTCCCTCCGCCTGGGTTGGCGCACGCTCTGGCGCGACCTGCGCGCCGGCGAGCTGCGCCTGTTGATCGTCGCCGTGCTGCTGGCCGTGGCCGCGCTCACCGCCGTCGGCTTCTTCGCCGACCGCCTGCAGGGCGGGCTGCAGCGCGATGCGCGCCAGCTGCTGGGCGGCGACGCCGTGGTGGTCAGCGACAACCCGACGCCCGAGGCCTTCGTGGCCCAGGCGAAATCGCTGGGCCTGGAGGGCACCGGCACCTACGGCTTCCCCACCATGGCCCGGGCCGAAGACGCACAGGGCGGCGCCAGCAAGCTGGTGGCGCTGAAGGCGGTGACGGCGGGCTACCCGCTGCGCGGCAGCCTGCAGACGTCGGCCACGCTGGACGGCCCGGGCGCCGTCACCCGCGACATCCCGCCGCCGGGCGAAGTCTGGGTCGATGCCTCGCTGCTCGACTCGCTGGGCCTGAAGATCGGCGACACCCTGCTGCTGGGCGACGCCGGCCTGCGCGTGGGCCGCGTCATCACGCTGGAGCCCGACCGCGGCGCCGGCTTCATGAGCTTTTCTCCGCGCGTCATGCTCAACCAGGCCGACGTGGCGCGCACCGCGCTCGTGCAGCCGGCCAGCCGCGTGGGCTACCGCTATGCCGTGGCGGGCGACGACGCGGCCGTCAAGCGCTTCACCGACTGGGCCGACGCCACGCTCAAGAAGGGCGAACTGCGCGGCGTGCGGCTCGATTCCTTCGAAAGCGGCCGGCCCGAGATGCGCCAGACGCTCGACCGCGCCGAGAAATTCCTGAGCCTGGTCGCGCTGCTCGCGGCGCTGCTGTCGGCGGTCGCCGTGGCGCTGGCTGCACGCGGATTCGCTGCCAGCCACCTCGACGACTGCGCCATGCTGCGGGTGCTGGGCCAGAGCCAGCGCACCATCGCGGCGGCCTATACCTTCGAGTTCGCGGTGATCGGCGTGGTCGCCAGCGGGCTGGGCGTGGCCATCGGCTTCGCGGTGCACTACGTGTTCGTGCTGCTGCTGTCGGGCCTGGTCGAGACCGCGCTGCCGGCCGCCACGCTGTGGCCCGTGGCCTTCGGCCTGGGC
This sequence comes from Variovorax sp. MPBD4-3, assembly GCF_058809745.1. Classification (NCBI taxonomy): domain Bacteria; kingdom Pseudomonadati; phylum Pseudomonadota; class Betaproteobacteria; order Burkholderiales; family Comamonadaceae; genus Variovorax; species Variovorax sp. MPBD4-3. Next base: position 49,687 of record NZ_JBXASW010000037.1, on the reverse strand, counting down.
ATGGGGCTCACGCTGCTGTTCGCCTTCGGCCTGCCGCCGGTGTTGCAGCTGGCCCGCGTGCCGCCGCTGCGCGTGATCCGGCGCGACGTGGGCGGGCTCAAGCCGGCCTCGCTGGCGGTGCTGGGCGTGGGCGTGGCCGGCTTCGCGGCGCTGCTCATGGCGGCCAGCAGCGACATCAAGCTGGGCCTGATCGCCGTCGGCGGCTTCGCGGGCGCGGTGGCGGTGTTCGCGCTGCTGAGCTGGCTTGCGGTGAAGGTGCTGCGCCGCAGCGTGAATGAAACCACCGCGCCGCGCTGGCTGGTGCTGGCCACGCGGCAGATTTCGGCGCGGCCGGCCTATGCGGTGGTGCAGGTCAGCGCGCTGGCCGTGGGCCTGCTGGCGCTGGTGCTGCTGGTGCTGCTGCGCACCGACCTGGTGGCGAGCTGGCGCCAGGCCACGCCGCCGGACGCGCCCAACCGCTTCGTCATCAACGTCATGCCCGACCAGAGCGAGGCCTTCCAGAAATCGCTGCGCGACGCGGGCGTGAGCAAGTTCGACTGGTACCCGATGATCCGCGGCCGCCTCGTGGCCATCAACGACAAGCCGGTCACGCCCGACGACTACGCCGAAGACCGCGCCAAGCGCCTCGTCGACCGCGAGTTCAACCTCAGCAACAGCGCGGAGGCGCCCGCGCACAACAGCATCACCGCCGGCAAGTGGACGCCCGGCGCGAAGAAGGAGGTGAGCGTGGAAGAGGGCCTGGCCGAGACGCTCGGCCTGAAGCTGGGCGACACGCTGCGCTTCGACATCGGCGGCATGCAGAACGACGCGCGCATCACCTCGCTGCGCAAGGTCGACTGGGGTTCGCTGCATGCCAACTTCTTCGTGATGTACACGGTGGCCTCGCTGGCCGACGTGCCCACCACCTACATGGGCGCCTTCCGCGCGCCCGAGACGCGCGGCTTCGACAACGCGCTGGTGCGCAGCTACCCCAACGTGACCAACGTCGACATGAGCGCCACCATCAACCAGGTGCAGCGCGTGCTCGACCAGGTGATCCGCGCGGTCGAGTTCCTGTTCGGTTTCACGCTGGCGGCCGGGCTGGTGGTGCTGTTCGCGGCCGTGACGGCCACGCGCGAGGAGCGTGCGCGCGAGTTCGCGGTGATGCGCGCGGTGGGCGCGCGGGCCAGCCTGCTGCGCCAGGTGCAGCGCGCCGAGCTGGCGGGCGTCGGGCTGCTCGCGGGTTTTCTCGCGAGCATCGTGGCCTCGGTGATCGGCTGGGCGCTGGCGCGCTACGTGTTCGAATTCAGCTGGACTGCTTCGCCGGTGGTCCCGCTCGCGGGCGCGCTGGCGGGCGCGGTGCTGGCGCTGGGCGCGGGATGGTGGGGCCTGCGCGACGTGCTGCGCCGCCCGGTGGTGGACACCCTGCGCCGCGCGGCCGAGTAGCAATCTTTTTCTTCGGCAGGGGGCCGGACGGGGCCGGGGAATGCAATACATTCCCCGGCCCCGTATTCAATTCCGAAGTGAACCCCCTTACATGCGCTTGGCGTCATTCCAGATCACCAACTTTCGCTCGATCAACGACAGCGGTTCCATCGACTCCACACAGATCACGGCGATCCTCGGTCGAAATGACAGCGGCAAATCGAATCTGCTGCGTGCGCTCCACAGCCTGAACCCGGCCGACGGCCTGGTCGAACTCAGCCCCATCAAGGACTTTCCGCGGCATCGCCGCTTGGAGGAGTGCAGCGGCGACACGCCCGTGGTCTCCACCCGCTGGGCGCTCGACGAGAGCGAGCAGGCGGACCTGGCCGAGATCCTGCCGCGCGCCGCGGGCGTGCGCCACGTCACCGCCGGCCGCGGCTATGCCGCCGTGCGCTGGGCCGGGCTCGAAGGCCTGAACGCGCTGTCGCTCGATGTCGGCGACATCAAGGCCAAGGTCCGCAAGATCGTGCCGGCGGTCAAGGCCGCCGCCGAGAAGGTGTCCGAAGAACAGCGCGCCCTGCTCGAGCAGGAGTCCGACACCTTCGACGCCGCGATGATCATGAGCCCCGACTACGTCAAGTGGTCGGAAGGCGCGGTGAAGGCCATGCAAGCGCTGCGCAAGGCACTGGCCGCGGCCGATGCCGAGCTCAGCGACAAGCAGGACCAGATGCTCGCCGAGCTGGAAGACATGGCACGCGCCATTGCCAACGACGAGCCCGCGCTGGCCCGCGCCCGCGCCTGGGTGCTGGAGAAGCTGCCGCGCTTCGTGTACGTGGACGAATACCCGGCGCTGCCGGGCCGCCAGAACATCGCCGAATACCTGGGCCGCGAGGGCTGGGGCCAGCTCACGCCCGAGCAGCAGAGCTTCGGCAAGCTGTGCAAGGTGGCGGGGCTCGATCCGCGCAAGCTGCAGGAACTGCTCGACAGGAACGACCAGGCCACGCGCAACCAGCTCGCCAACCGCGCCGGATCGGTGGTGACGGCCGAGATCCGCCGGCTCTGGAAAGACCGCCCGCTCAAGGTGCGCTTCAACCTCGACGGCCAGTACCTCGACACGCTGGTGTCCGACCCGAACGGCGCCTACGAAGTCGAGGTGAACCTGGAGGAGCGCAGCCGCGGCTTCCAGTGGTTCTTCTCGTTCTACATCGCCTTCTTCGCCGACACCCAGGGCGGCCGCGCGCAAGACGCCATCCTGCTGCTGGACGAACCCGGCCTGCACCTGCACGCCCATTCGCAGGCCGACCTGCTGGCGCACTTCGAGAAAGACTTCGGCAACCAGATCATCTACACCACGCATTCACCGTTCATGGTGCCCGTGCACCGGCTCGACGCCGTGCGCACGGCCAGCCTGGACGAGACCAGCGGCACCACGGTGAGCAACGCCGCCGAGGGCGACGAGCGCACGCTGTTCCCGCTGAATGCCGCGCTGGCGCTGAGCCGCATGGCGAGCGAACCGGTGAAGGTGGAGGCTGTGAAGCCGGTGGCTGCGAAGGCTGTGACCGGAGAGGTGACCAAGCCTGCCAAGGTGGCGAAGCCCGTGGATGCGGTGGTGGCTGTTGCGGCGGCACCTGCAGTTGCAGCCGAGGCTGCCGTGGAGCCGGCACCTGTCGGCGCTGTCGTCGGACCGGCGGACAGCGAACTGGCTCAAGCCGCCTGAGACCTGCGCCGGCGAACCACCCGGCTCATGCGGCACCGACCATGCGCCGCATGAGCAGGCCTTTGAGGTCTCTGCGCGTGTCGCAGACGAGGTGGATGTAGGCGGTGTCCGCCCGTACTTCGTAGATGACCCGATTCATGCCCGAAATGAGCTGGCGGTACTGGGCCGTGTTCAGGTTCTCGAGCTCATCGGGAACCCGTCCTGAATGAGGGTGTGCTTCGATCATCGCCACGGTTTCCTTGATCTTTCCGTAGCTGCCGGCCCAGGCCGCGGGGCCGACGTTCTTGATGATGTAGCGGCGCAGGTCCTTCAGGTCGGCTTCTGCAGACCGCAGGAACACGACCTTCATTGACCGTCTTCTTTGTCCAGGTCGGCGAACACATCCGTGGCGGAGCGGAAGTGGCCCTGTTCGATTTCACGATTGCCGAGCGCAAGAACCTTGAGCAGCGCTAGCGTGGCTTCGTGTTCCTCGTAGGACTGGACGTCCATCACCACGAGCTTGGCTTCGCCGTTCTGCGTGATGACCAGCGGTTCACGGGTCTCTGCAAGCGTCTTCACGATGTCCGCGGCGTGGCTCTTGAGATAGCTGATGGGCTTGACCTGCGTGGAGAAATTCATGCGTTCACCCTGAGGGAATCGGTTGTCGGACTGATTATGGTCTGAATTCGGTCTGAAACATCCGCGCGCTCGCGAAGTCCACGAACCCCCGCACCTTCGGCGACAGCTGCCGGCTCGACGGCCACAGCGCCGAGAACTGGCCCTGCCGCGCGACGTGTCCGGCCAGCACGCAGCGCAGCTCGCCGCGCCCCAGCGAGTCGCGCGCGAGGAAGTCGGGCATGTAGGCCACGCCCAGCCCGGCGACGGCCGCGCCGAGCATGGCTTCCATGTTGTTGCACAGCAGGGCGGCGGGCAGTTGCTCGGGCAGGCCGGGCAGGTCCCATTCCTCGATCTTTCCGCCGGTGACGAACTTGTAGCGCAGGCATGCATGCTGCGCGAGCTCGGCCGGCACGCGTGGTTCGCCGTGACGCGCCAGGTACGCGGGCGAGGCGACCAGCACGAACTGGAACGGCCCCAGCCGCCGCGCCACCAGCTGCGAATCGACCAGTTCGCCGCTGCGGATGGCGACATCGACGTCCTCGGCGATCACGTCGACCAGCCGGTCGTTGAAGTCGAGGTCGAGTTCGATCTCGGGGTAGGTGGCCTTGAACTCCGGCAGGATCGGCAGCAGGAAGCGATAGCCGATGGTCGGCAGGCTCACGCGCAGCCGGCCGCGCGGCGCGGCGACGGCGTCCTGCATCATGGCCCGCGCGTCGTCCAGTTCGTCGAGGATGCGCCGGCAGCGCTCGTGGAACAGCACGCCTTCCTGGGTGAGCCGCGTGTGGCGCGTGGTGCGGTTGAAGAGCCGCACGCCGAGCTGCTGTTCGAGCCGCGCCACGTTCTTGCCCACCGCCGAGGCCGAAATGCCGAGCAGGCGGCCGGCCTTGGCAAAGCTGAGCTGGTCCGCCGCCCGTACGAAAGATTCGAGCCCGCTGAAACTGTCCATCGATTGGCAACCTGTGGTTGGGAGTGATAGGACCAATGGTGCCATTTCCATTCCATTGGTTCCTTTCTATCTTCTCTTCATCGTCTTCCTTCGTGCGAAAGCACCTTTTTCCGATGTCTTCTTCGTCATCCTCCAGGAACTGGCTGCTGGCTGCCGTGTGCCTCGCGGCGCTTGGCATGCCGCTGAGCTTCACCGGCCCGGCGGTAGTGCTGCCCGCGATCCGCGACGCGCTCGGCGGCAGCCCGGTGCAGCTCAACTGGGTGACCAACGCCTTCATGCTGAGCTTCGGCGCGACGCTGATGGCGGCCGGTGCGCTGGCCGACGCGTATGGCCGCAAGCGCGTGTTCCTGCTGGGGCTTGCCGTCGTGGCGTCGAGCAGTTCGCTGCTCACGCTGGCGCCCGGCATCGTTTCGTTCGATCTGGCGCGTGCCCTGCAGGGGCTCGGCTCCGCCGCGGCCTTCGCGGCGGGCACGGCGGCGCTGGCGCAGGTGTTCGACGGCACGGCGCGCACGCGGGCCTTCAGCCTGATCGGCACTTCCTTCGGCGTGGGCCTGTCGTGCGGCGCGATTCTCTCGGGCTGGCTCGCGCAGGGCTTCGGCTGGCAGGCGGTGATGCTGAGCCCGGGCGCGGTGAGCCTGCTGGCCCTGTGCATCGCGTCGATGAGCATGCGCGAGTCGCGCAACCCGAACGCGATGGGCCTGGACATGCCGGGCACGCTCAGCTTCACCGCCGCGCTGAGCCTGCTCACGCTGGGTGTGCTGCAGGCGCCCGATAGCGGCTGGGGCAGCCCCTGGGTCATCGGTGCGCTGGCCGGCGCGGCGCTGATAGGCGCGGCCTTCGTCGCGATCGAGCGGCGCGTGGAGCATCCGATGCTCGACCTGTCGCTGTTCCGCTTTCCGCGTTTCGTCGGCGTGCAACTGCTGGCCGCGGCGCCGGCCTATGGGTTCGTGGTGCTGCTGGTGCTGCTGCCGATCCGCTTCGTGGGGCTCGAGGGGCGCGGCGCGGTCGAGGCCGGGGCCTTCATGTTCGCGCTTTCGGGGCCGATCCTTGTCGTGCCGACGCTGGCGGCATCGCTCTCGCACCGGTTCTCGGCGGGTGCAATCTCGGCCGTGGGGCTGCTGGTGTGCGCCGCGGGGCTTTTCTGGCTCAGCCGCAGCGTGCCGGGCACGCCGCTTGGCGTGATGGTGTGGCCGCTGCTGCTGATCGGCGGAGGCATCGGCCTGCCCTGGGGCCTGATGGACGGCCTTGCCGTGAGCGTGGTGCCGCGCGAAAGGGCGGGCATGGCCTCGGGCATCTTCAACACGGTGCGGGTGGCAGGCGAGGGCATTGCGCTGGCGCTGGTGGGCGCCGGGCTGACGGCATTGGTGGCGCTGCAGCTGGGATCGTCTTCGGGCGCGTCGCAGGCGGCGCAACGCGTGACGACGGGCGACCTGCCGCAGGCGCTGGCATTGTTGCCCGGCGTGGACCGTGCCGCGCTGTTGCGTGCGTACGGTGCGGCGTTCGGCACGCTGCTGTGCGTGCTGGCTGGGGTGACCGTGTTGACGGCGCTGGTGGTGTTTGTGTTCCTGCGCGGGCAGACGCATTCGGAGACAAGCGCGGCGGCGCTGGAGTCGCCGGCCTGCTGAAAGACCCTGTCTTGCTTCTTCCCCTTCCGGGGGAAGGTTGGGATGGGGGCAAGCTGCGATGGTTTTTGCACGCGGGGCTTGTCGAGCGCTGTCTGCCCCCACGCCGGCCCTCCCCCGGGAGGGGAGGGAGAAAGACCGCGATCAGGTTCGGCCTGCGCAGCCACCCGATGCCAGCGTCTGGCGCGGCTGAGCGCGGCGTCACAAAACTTCAGGCGGTCTTCCTGTCCAATAGCGGCACCATGGAAAACCAACCGAACGAACTCGAACCGCGCGTGACCGATCTCGAAATCAAGTCGAGCTACGCCGAAGACCTGCTGGACCAGCTGAACATGACGATCTACCGCCAACAGCAGCAGATCGACCGGCTGATCCTGCAGGTCACGCAACTCAGGGAGCAGAGCCAGAACGCGTCACAGGACGGCGCGGCCCGCAACCCGCGCGACGAACTGCCGCCGCATTACTGAGCCAGGCAGATCAGCCGTGCGAATGCCAGAGCACGGCGAAGAAGTGGCAGGTGCTGCCGGCCAGCACGAACAGATGCCAGACGGAGTGGGCGTAGCGCACCTTGTTGTCGAACAGGAACACTACTGCACCGGCGGTGTAGAAAAGTCCACCGGCTACCAGCCAGCCCAGGCCCGCCGCCGACATGCGCTCGTACAGCGGCACCGCCGCCATCAGCGCCATCCAGCCCATCGCCACATAGAGCCCCGTCGACCACAGCGGATGCCGCAGCCGGTTGAACAGCTTGGCGCTCACGCCCAGCGCGGCCGCAGCGCAGATCGCGCCGAACAGGGTCCAGCCCAGCGGCCCGCGCAGCACGCCGAACAGGAAGGGCATGTAGCTCCCCGCGATGAACAGGTAGATGGCCGCATGGTCCAGCCGGTTGAACCAGGCCTTGGCCCGGCCCATCGGCAGCGCGTGGTACAGGGTGGAAATCAGGTACAGCACGATGGCCGTGCCCGCGAACAGGCAGGCGCCGACGACGCCGGCCGCCTGGCCCTTCTGCGCAGCGCTGTAGACCAGGATGGGCAGCGCCGCGATGGCCAGCGCCAGGCCCAGGCCGTGGCTCAGGGCGTTGAAGAGTTCTTCCATCGCGGTCTGGTCGCGGGCCGCCAGCACCGAAGCGCGAGGCGAGGAACGGGTCTGTGCAGGTGCAGTCATCAGGAGCGGAACCTCATGAAAAATGGATTTGCGGCATCAAGCTTGCCAGAAGCGTGCCACGCGTTCCGGCTACTTGACCTGCTGCTTGCCCAGCTTGCGCGCCAGCGTGCGCCGGTGCATGCCGAGCCTGCGCGCGGTTTCTGAAATATTGAAGCCGGTCTCGGCCAGCGTCTCGTGGATGCGCTCCCATTCGAGCGTCTTGATCGAGGTAGAGCGGTTGGTCAGCTCGACCTCGGTGGTGCCGGCGGCGCGCCCGAAGGCGGCCTCGATGTCGTCGGTGTTCGACGGCTTGGCCAGGTAGTGGCAGGCGCCGAGCTTGATGGCCTCCACCGCGGTGGCAATGCTCGCAAAGCCCGTCAGCACCACGATCAGCATCTTGGCGTTGTGACGGTGCAGCATCTGCACGCAGGCCAGGCCCGAGGCCTCGCCGTTGAGCTTGAGGTCGACCACCGCATAGCCGGGCGACAGCGTTTCCAGCAGGGCGCCGGTCTCCTCGAGGTTGCTCGCGTGCGTGACCAAGTAGCCGCGTCGCTCGAACGAACGGCCGAGCGTGCGCGCGAAGGCATCGTCGTCCTCGACGATCAGCAACTGGCGCTCAGCTTCGGTTTCGGTCATGGCCTTGTGTTTCAGTGGTGCCGTGGTGTTCGAGGGCCGCGGGTTCCTGCTCGTCGTCCTCTTCCTCGTCTTCCTCTTCTTCCAGCACGATGGCTGCCAGGGGCAGCGTGATCTTCACGATCGCGCCGCCCTCGGGCCGGTTGCCCGCGGCGACCCGGCCGCCGACGGTGCGCGCCACGTTCACGACCAGGAACAGCCCCAGCCCGCCGCCCGGGCGGCCCTTGCTCGACTGGTAGGGTTTGCCGAACTCCTTCAGGATGGCCGGCAGGAAGCCGGGGCCCGCGTCCGTGACCGTGATCGTCAGCGCGTCGGCGTCGTGCGCCGCCTCCAGGCGCAGCCAGTGCGGCGACGCCTCCAGCGCATTGTCCAGCACGTTGCAGATCATCTGCTTGAGGGCCGAGTCGGAAACCATGGGCAGGTCCCGGCCAAAGTGGTTGTCGTACTCGAAGTCCTCGATGGGGCGCGTGGTGCGCCACTCTTCGATCAGGTCGTCCAGGAAGGTGCTGACGGTGGTTTCCTCGGACGACTCGCCGCGCGCCTCGCCGGCCGACAGCAGGATGCCGCTCACGATGCTCTTGCAGCGCTGGATCTGCAGCTCCATCTCGGCCACTTCGGTCAGCAGCTCGGGGTCGGAGCTGAAGTGCGGCAGCCGGCGCCAGTCGCCAAGAATCACCGCCAGCGTGGCCAGCGGCGTGCCCAGTTCGTGCGCCGCGCCCGAGGCCAGCAGGCCCATGCGCACGATGTGTTCTTCCTCCGAGGCGCGCTGGCGCAGGTCGGCCAGCCGGGCGTCGCGGGCGCGCAGGTTGCGGCTGATGCGGGTGATGAAGATCACCAGCAGCGCGGCGTTCAGCGCAAAGCACACCAGCATGCCCTGGATGTAGGGGCTCCAGAGGCCCCGGTTGTGGTCCAGCGGCAGCGCCAGCGGACGCGAGAACAGCGCCAGCCCGGCAAAGCAGATGCTGGTGATGACCACGATGGTCCAGGTCGACCAGGGTTTCAGCAGCACCGCGCCCAGCGTCACCTGCAGCAGGAACAGGAACACGAAGGGGTTGGTGGCGCCGCCGCTCAGGTAGAGCTGGGCCGTGAGCGTGGCCACGTCGACCAGCAGCGCGAGGAACAGCTCGCCGTTGGTCACGCGCCGGTGGCTGCGCGCGCGCAGCAGGCTCACCATGTTGAAGAGCGCCAGGCAGGTCAGCACCTGCAGCATGTGGTCCAGCGGCAGCCGGATGGCGAAGCCGTAGTGCACCACGAGGATGGTGACGACCTGCCCGACCACGGCAAACCAGCGCAGCTGGATCAGCTGCTGCATGTTCTGGTGGCCGGTGGCGTTGTCGAGGCTGGCGACGCCGGCGCGGGGGGCATGAAGCTCCCCCGCGACCGCGACGGCCTCAGTCGCGGCGGGCATCTTGTGGGGTGGAGCGGGCGTCGGCATCGGCCGCATTTTCGCTGCGGCGCACGAACCAGGCTGCGATCAGCACCATCAGCGCCAGGCCATACCAGGTCAGTGCGTAGACCAGGTGGCTGTTGGGGAAGGCGATGACGGTCAGGCCCGCGGCGGGCCAGGCGGGTGTTTGGTCGGCCGGCGTACCGGCCGGGGCGGGCGCGGCTTCGGCGTCGATGAAGTAGGGCGCCACGTCGGCCAGGCCGCGCGCGGCGGCAATGGCCTGCACGTCGCGCGAGAACCAGCGGTCGGCCGCCGGGTCGTTCGTGCGCAGGAAGCCGCCCTTGGGCTCGGTGAGGCGCAGCAGCCCGGCGACGGTGGTCTCGCCCTGGGGCTCGGCCGCGGTGCGGGCCGCGCGCTCGCGTGCCTCGGGCGGCACGAAGCCCCGGTTGACCAGCACCACGGTGCCGTCGGCCGCGCGCAGCGGGGTCAGCACCCAGAAGCCGGCGCCGAGCCGGGTGCTCGCCTGCACCAGGGTTTCCTTGTCGTGGAGGAAAGTGCCGGCGATGCGGATGTGCCGGTATTCGTCGTTGGCCGCGTTGACGGTGGGCCATTCGTTTCGCCCGGGGGCCGTGGTGGCCGGGGCATGCACGCGCTGGTCGACGCGGGCGATGAGATCGAGCTTCCAGGCCCTGCGCTCGACCTGCCAGGTGCCGAGCGCGAGAAAGCCGAAGAAGGCGATGGCGGCAAGGACCGCCAGCGCCACCCGTGCGGCGGTGGAGCGCTGGCGGACTGCCGGCGCCATCAGGGCATGTTCTTCATGTCGTGCATCGAGTGCGGCATCATGTTGGTGTTCATGTGGTACATGACCCACAGCGAACCGGCCAGCGTGATGACCACGACGACGAGCGTGAAGATCAGCGCCAGCATGTTCCAGCCGCCTTCGGACTTGGCGTCCATGTGCAGGAAATAGACCATGTGCACCACGATCTGCACCACGGCGAAGGCCAGGATGACGAGGGCGGTGGTGTTCGGCTTGTCGAACACCTTGGCCATCACCAGCCAGAACGGAATGGCGGTGAGGATCACGGCCAGCACGAAGCCGGTCATGTAGCCCTTGAAGGTGCTGTGGCTCACCGGACCATCGTCGTGGTGGTCATGGCTGTCGTGGCCATGTGCGCCATGGCCGGCGGTTTCGATATGCGCGCTCATTGCAGCGATCCCATCAGGTACACGAAGGTGAAGACGCCGATCCAGACCACGTCCAGAAAGTGCCAGAACATCGACAGGCACATCAGGCGGCGGCGGTTGGCGGCGGTGAAGCCGTGCTTGGGCAGCTGGAACATCAGCACGATGAGCCAGACGATGCCGAAGGTCACGTGCAGGCCGTGGGTGCCCACCAGCGCGAAGAACGACGACAGGAACGCGCTGCGCTGCGGGCCGGCGCCTTCGTGGATCAGGTGCGCGAATTCATACAGCTCGAGGCCGATGAAGCCCGCGCCCAGCAGGCCGGTGATGGCCAGCCACACCAGCACGCCGCCCATGCGGCGCTGCTGCATCTGCAGCATGGCGAAGCCGTAGGTGATGGACGACAGCAGCAGCAGCGAGGTGTTGATCGCCACCAGCGGCAGGTCGAACAGGTCGGCGCCCGAGGGGCCGGCCGCGTAGCTGCGGCCCAGCACGCCGTACACCGCGAACAGGCAGGCGAAGATCAGGCAGTCGCTCATCAGGTAGAGCCAGAACCCCAGCAGGGTCCCGTTCTCCGGATGATGGTCTTCGTTGCGGACGTTGAACAGCTCGAAGGTGGGCACGCTCGCGGCGTTGCCCACGGTGTTCGCGTGGCTGGGGGAGAGGGCGGAACTGTTAGACATTGGCTGCCAGCAGGCGCGTGCGCGCTTCTTCGGTGCGGACGACTTCTTCCGTGGGGATGTGGTAGTCGCGCTTGTAGTTGAAGGTATGGATGATCGTGGCGGCGAGCATGGCGACGAAGCCGATGCCGGCCACGAGCCACATTTGCCAGATCAGCGCGAAGCCGCACGCCGCTGCCAGCGCAGCGATGATGAAGCCGGCGGCCGTGTTCTTGGGCATGTGGATCGGGCTGAAGCCTTCCAGCGGGCGCTCGTAGCCGCGCGCCTTCATGTCGGACCAAGCGTCGTTGTCGTGCACGCGCGGCGTGAACGCGAAGTTGTAGGCCGGCGGGGGCGACGAGGTCGACCATTCCAGCGTGCGGCCGTTCCACGGGTCGCCCGTGGTGTCGCGCAACGATTCGCGACGGATGAAGCTCACCACCAGCTGGATGATGAACGAGGCGATGCCCAGCGCGATCAGCACGGCGCCGAAGGCGGCGATCTGGAACCAGATCTGCAGCGACATGTCCTGGAAGTGGCTCATGCGGCGGGTCACGCCCATCAGGCCCAGGATGTACAGCGGCATGAAGGCGAACCAGAAGCCGACGATCCAGAACCAGAACGAGCACTTGCCCCAGAACGGGTCGAGCTTGTAGCCGAAGGCCTTCGGGAACCAGTAGGTGATGCCCGCCAGCATGCCGAACAGCACGCCGCCGATGATCACGTTGTGGAAGTGGGCGATCAGGAACAGGCTGTTGTGCAGCACGAAGTCGGCCGGGGGAACGGCCAGCAGCACGCCGGTCATGCCGCCGATCACGAAGGTGATCATGAAGCCGATGGTCCACATCATGGGCAGCTCGAAACGGATGCGGCCGCGGTACATGGTGAAGAGCCAGTTGAAGATCTTCGCCCCCGTCGGGATCGAGATGATCATCGTCGTGATGCCGAAGAACGAGTTCACGCTGGCGCCGGAGCCCATGGTGAAGAAGTGGTGCAGCCAGACGAGGTAGGACAGGATGGTGATCACGACCGTGGCGTACACCATGGAGGCGTAGCCGAACAGGCGCTTGCCGGAGAAGGTGGAGACCACTTCCGAGAAGATGCCGAAGGCCGGCAGGATCAGGATGTACACCTCGGGGTGGCCCCAGATCCAGATCAGGTTCACGTACATCATGGCGTTGCCGCCCATGTCGTTCGTGAAGAAGTTGGTGCCGACGTAGCGGTCGAGCGACAGCAGGGCCAGCACGGCGGTCAGCACCGGGAAGGCGGCGACGATCAGCACGTTGGTGCACAGGGCGGTCCAGGTGAAGACGGGCATCTTCATCATGGTCATGCCGGGCGCGCGCATCTTCACGATGGTCGCCAGCAGGTTCACGCCGGACAGCAACGTGCCCACCCCCGCTATCTGCAACGACCATATGTAGTAGTCGACCCCCACGTCGGGGCTGTAGAGAATGCCCGACAGCGGCGGATAGGCCAGCCAGCCGGTCTTGGCGAACTCACCGACGAACAGCGACGCCATCACGAGGCCGGCGCCGAAGGTGGTCATCCAGAAGCTGAAGTTGTTCAGGAACGGGAAGGCCACGTCGCGCGCGCCGATCTGCAGAGGCACCACGAAGTTCATGAGGCCGGTGACCAGCGGCATCGCCACGAAGAAGATCATGATCACGCCGTGGGCGGTGAAGACCTGGTCGTAGTGGTGCGGCGGCAGGAAGCCGGCGTTGTCGCCGAAGGACATGGCCTGCTGGGCCCGCATCATCAGGGCGTCGGCGAAGCCGCGCAGCAGCATCACCAGGCCCAGGATGATGTACATGATGCCGATCTTCTTGTGGTCGATGCTGGTGATCCAGTCGCGCCACAGCATGCCCCACAGCTTGAAGTAGGTGATCGCGCCGAGGACGGCGATGCCGCCCAGCACCACGCCCGCGAAGGTCGCGAGCAGGATGGGCTCGTGGTAGGGAATCGCCTCCCAGGTGAGGCGGCCGAAGACGAGCTTCGTCAGGTCTAGGTTCTGCAACATCTTATTCTTCGGTGGTGCACATCGCGGTGACGTACTTGCGCTTGGGCGTGTCGAGGGAATCGGTCAGCCAGGCTTGCTTGGTGGCAACGTTGAAGGCGCCGGGCTTGCCCATGCCGCCGTCGGCGTCGATGGCCATCATTTCCTTCATGCACATCTTGTTGCGGTCGACGCACAGGTTCAGGATGGCGTCGTACAGGGCGGGGTCCACGGCGGCGTAGTGGCGCACGGGCTCGCGCTCGCTGGGAGCCTCGAGCTTCTTGTAGAGCTCGCGCGTGAGTTCGCCGTCCTTGCCGGCCTTGACCTTCTGGACCCACTGGTCGAAGTCGCCGTCGCTCAGGCCGTGGAACTTGAAGCGCATGCCCGAGAAGCCGGCGCCGCTGTAGTTGGCGGAGAAGCCGTCGAACTCGCCGGGCTTGTTGATCACCGCGTGCAGCTTGGTCTCCATGCCCGGCATGGCATAGATCTGGCCGGCCAGCGCGGGAATGAAGAAGGAGTTCATGACCGAGGAGGCCGTGATCTTGAAGCTGATCGGGCGGTCGACCGGCGCGGCCAGTTCGTTCACCGTGGCGATGCCCTGCTCGGGGTAGATGAACAGCCACTTCCAGTCGAGCGCCACCACTTCGACCACCAGCGGCTTGGTGTCCGCGGGGATCGGGCGCTGGGCGTCGAGGCGACGCAGCGGCTGGTAGGGGTCGAGCACGTGGGTGCTGATCCAGGTGATCGCGCCCAGCGCGATGATGATGAGCAGCGGCGCCGCCCAGATCGCCAGCTCGAGCTGGGTGGAGTGGTCCCAGTCGGGGCTGTAGGTGGCCTCCTTGTTCGACTGGCGGTATCGCCAGGCGAAAAAGATGGTCAGGGCGATCACCGGGATGATGATGATCAGCATCAGCACGGTGGAGACGACGATGAGCCGTCCCTGCTGGTGGGCGATGTCGCCGGATGGGTTCATCAGCACCGTGTTGCAGCCCGCCAGGAGGACGGCGGGAAGCAGCAGGAGCGATCGGCGAAAGTTCTTGAGGATGTGCATGCCGGGGGAAAAGAGGTGCGGGGGCGACGCAAAAAGACCCCACAATCTACGCCCGAAGACGGGTTTCGCCTATTGGACGTTTTGTCCTATGGCGGTAAATGTGTTTCGGTGAGACGCTATAGGTTGTCCATGATCCCATGTGTCACTTCCTGAGGTGACACCCGAATTACAGAAGCAATGACGACGTCCAGCATCAGTCCGCAAGGCGCCCATCCGCTGCCGAACTCGCCCGAAGCCGGCGCCCGGCAGGGTGACGACCACTCGCACATCGCCCCCGGCGAGATCGCGGTTGGCGTGATCATCGGCCGCGCATCCGAATATTTCGACTTTTTCGTCTACGGCATCGCCTCGGTGCTGGTGTTTCCTGCGGTCTTCTTCCCGTTCGAGCAACATCTTGAAGGCGTTCTCTACTCTTTCCTGATTTTCTCGTTCGCCTTCATTGCGCGTCCGTTCGGAACGGTCATCTCGATGGCCATCCAGCGACGTTTCGGGCGGGAAGCCAAGCTGACCCTGGCGCTTTTCGTGCTCGGCACGTCCACCGCCGGCATTGCCTTCCTGCCGGGCTACGCCAGCCTGGGCTTCACGGCCATCGTGCTGCTGTCGGTGTTCCGGTTCGGCCAGGGCCTGGCGCTGGGCGGCTCGTGGGACGGCCTGCCGTCGCTGCTCGCGCTGAACGCGCCGGCCAACCGCCGCGGCTGGTACGCCATGCTGGGCCAGCTGGGCGCTCCCATCGGCTTCTTCATCGCCAGCGCGCTGTTCGCGTACCTGTATTCCAGCCTGCCGTCGGAAGACTTCCTCGACTGGGGCTGGCGCTACAGCTTCTACGTGGCCTTCGCGATCAACGTGGTGGCGCTGTTCGCCCGCCTGCGCCTTGTGGCCACCGACGAATACTCGCGCCTGCTCGAAGAGCGCGAACTGGAACCCACCAGCGTGACCGAACTGGTCGGCTCGCAAGGCTCGAACGTCCTGATCGGCGCGTTCGCCGCGCTGGCCAGCTATGCGCTGTTCCACCTGATCACCGTTTTCCCGCTGTCCTGGATCACGCTGTATTCCGACCAGTCCGTCACCGAGTTCCTGGTCGTGCAGATGATCGGCGCTGTGCTCGGCGCCGCCGGCATCGTGGCCTCGGGCCTGCTGGCCGACCGCATCGGCCGCCGCTTCACGCTGGGCGGCCTGGCTGCCGTGATCGCCGCGTTCAGCGGCTTCGCGCCCACGCTGCTCGACGGCGGACGCATCGGCCAGGACATCTTCATCTTGGTGGGCTTCGTGATCCTGGGCCTGTCGTACGGCCAGGCAGCCGGCGCCGTGACCTCGAACTTCGCGCCCAAATACCGCTACGTGGGTGCCGCCCTGACGGCCGACGTGGCATGGCTGGTCGGCGCTGCGTTCGCACCGCTGGTCGCGCTGGGCCTGTCGGCACACTTCGGCCTGGCCTATGTGAGCGTATACCTGCTGTCGGGTGCCGTCGCCACGCTGGCCGCGCTGGGGCTGAACCGGGCGCTGGCGCGCGACTGACCAGGCTGCCGAACCGCAGCGCGCGCAGCGGTTGTTTCTTCCAAAGGGGCCGTTTCGGCCCCTTTTTCATTAGGATGCCCCGATGTTCGCCGCCGCAATTTTCGACATGGACGGGCTGCTGATCGATTCGGAGCGCCCCATCATGGCTGCCTGGATCGAGGCCGCCCGCACGCTCGACATCGAGCTTTCGCACAGCCAGTACCTGCAGGTGGTGGGGCTTGCCATGACCGAGTCGCAGCACATCCTGGCGTCGCTGCTGGGCGGGCCGGACGCCTACGACCACGCCGCGGCCCATGTGCGCCAGCGCCTGCAGCTTGAGCGCTCCGACGGCACGCCGTTGTTTCCCGTCAAGCCCGGCGCGGCCGAGTTCCTGGCTGCGCTGCGTGAGCGCGGCACGCGCTGCGCCGTGGCTTCGTCGTCGACCAGCGGGCAGATCCAGGCCTGCCTCGGCAGCCTGGGCCTGCTGCACCATTTCTCGGCCTTCGCGGGCGGCGACGAGGTGGCGCGCGCCAAGCCCGATCCGGCGCTCTACCTGCTGGCAGCCGAGCGGCTGGGCGTGGATCCGGCGGAGTGCATCGCCTTCGAGGACAGCGAGAACGGCGCCAAGGCGGCGCTGGCGGCGGGGCTGCGGGTCGTGGTGGTGCCCGACCTCAAGCATCCGCCCGAGGCCATCACCGGCCGGGCGTTCCATGTGCTCAAGTCGCTGCACGACGCGGTGCCGCACCTGCCGCGCTGGTTTCCGTCGCCGGCCGGGACGCAGGGAAAGCAACCCGCATGATCAAGATCGGCACGCTCTGCCATGTGGTCGACAGCTGCCTGGCGTCGCCCTTCACCGAGCGTGCGGTGGGCCGGATCGTGGAAGTGGTCTCGCCGCCCTACGAAGCGCCGAGCGAGCGCTACCTGCCCGGCACCTACTACGACGTGCTGTTCGAGGGCTGGACCTTCTATTGCCGCAGCGACAAGCTCGTGCCGATTTCCGACCCCGACGCCGACATCGAGCGCTGGGAAGACGCCTTCCTCGACGAGCCGTCGCCGGCCGTTCAGAGCACTTCGTCGCGCAGCTGCGGGAACACCTTCGACACCTTCGCCAGCAGGTAGTCGCCGTAGCGCCCGCTGAAGGCGTGCACGTTGGCGCGGTCCCAGCGCTCGGCGCTGTCGTCGCGTGCCTCGGCGCCCGCCAGGCCCTCGATGCGCTGCACGCGCGCCTCGAAGTTCGGGTCGAAGAACAGCGGAAACGACAGCCGGTCGTGCCCCGAGGTGTTGCGCTTCACGCGGTGCGGCGTCGACTTGTAGAGCCCGCCGGTCATGCGGTCGAGCATGTCGCCGATGTTGCAGACGAACGAGCCCGCAACCGGCGGCGCGTCGATCCAGCCGCCGGGCGTATGCACCGCGAGGCCGCCGATGTGGTCCTGGTGCAGGATCGTGAGCAGCCCGTAGTCGGTGTGCTCGCCCACGCCCCATTGCACGTCCAGGCCTTCGGGCACTGGCTGCGACGGATAGTTGAACAGGCGGAACAGGATCAGCGGATCGCCCGTGTAGCGCTCGGCGAAGTAGCCGGCCGGCAGGCCCAGGCTCAGCGCGATGCCTTCCATCAGCCGGTGGCCGAGTTGCGTGACGGCCGCCATGTAGTCGAGGATGGTTTCGCGAAAACCCGGCACGTCGGGGAACAGGTTGGGCCCGTGCACCGGCGTCTTCGCCAGCACCAGCGGGTGCGTGGCGGGCAGCTCGGTGCCCAGGTAGAGGCCTTCCTTCCAGTCGGGCCGGCCGGAGGTCAGCTCGCCCCCCAGCGGAAAGTAGCCGCGCCATGCGCGACCGCCCAGGGCCATGCGCCACTTCATCTTGGTTTCCTCGGGCAGGTCGAAGAAGCGGTGGCTCAGGTCTTCGAGCCGCCGCACCAGCGCGGGGTCGACGCCGTGGCCGGTCACGTAGAAGAAGCCGTGCGCGCGGCAGGCGGCGCCGATCTGCGAGGCGACGGCCTCGCGCCCGACGGAGCCGGCAACGAGCGCCGAAACGTCGATGAGGGGGAGTGATGCGTCGGTCATGCGTCTCTCGAGAAAGGGGATCGGATGTCGGACAGGAACTGCTGCGCGCGCGGATGCTGCGGGCGGTTGAAGAAGTCGTCGGGCGTGGCGCGTTCCAGCACCTTGCCTTCGTCCATGAACAGCACGCGATCGGCCACCTCGCGCGCGAAGCCCATCTCGTGCGTCACGCAGACCATCGTCATGCCGTCGCGCGTGAGGTCGCGCATCACCAGCAGCACCTCGCCGACCATCTCGGGGTCGAGCGCGCTGGTGGGCTCATCGAACAGCATCAGCGGCGGCTGCATGGCCAGCGCGCGCGCAATGGCCACGCGCTGCTGCTGGCCGCCGGAAAGCTCGCTCGGCCATGCGTCGGCCTTGTTCGACAGGCCCACGCGGTGCAGCAGCGCCATCGCGCGCTCGTCGGCTTCCTTGCGCGTGAGGCCGCGCAGCTGCATGGGCGCCATCGTGCAGTTCTGCAGCACCGTGAGATGCGGGAACAGGTTGAACTGCTGAAAGACGAAGCCGATGCGCGAGCGGAAGGCGTTCACGTCCAGGCCCGGCGCATGGATGTCCTGCCCGTCGACCACGATGCGGCCCGACTGGATCGGCTCCAGCCGGTTGAAGGTGCGTATCAGCGTCGACTTGCCCGAGCCCGACGGCCCGCACACCACGACGACTTCGCCCTTGCGGATGGTCTCGGTCACGTCGACCAGCGCGTGGTAGCTGCCGTACCACTTGTTGACTTTTTCGAGTTCGATCATGCGGACACCTTGGCGGTGGCTGTGGAGATGCCGCGGCGCGCGAGCCGGCGTTCGAGCCAGTAGGCGAAGCGCGACAGGCCGAAGCAGAGAATGAAATACGTCCCGCCCAATATCAGGTAGATCTGCGCGGGCTTGGTGAACACCTGCGTGTTGATCTGCGTCGCGATGAACGACACCTCGGCCAGCCCGATGATGTAGCCCAGCGAGGTCTCCTTGATGGTCGAGACGAACTGGTTCACCAGCGAAGGCAGCATGCTGCGCAGCGCCTGCGGCAGCACCACCAGCCGCATCGCGCGGCCGTAGCCCAGGCCGAGCGCGCGGGCGGTTTCCATCTGCCCGCGCGGCAGGCCCTGGATGCCGGCGCGCACGATCTCGGCGAGATAGGCGGCATCGAACACCACCAGCGCGATCAGCATGGTGGTGAACTGGTCGGTCTTCACGCCGGTGACGCTGGGCAGGAAGAAGTAGGCCCAGAAGATCACCATCAGGAGCGGCAGCCCGCGCACCACGAACACGAAGCCCGTGACCGGCCAGCGCAGCCAGCGCCACGGGCTCACGCGCGCCAGGCCCAGCACGATGCCCAGCGGCAGCGCGAGCACCAGCCCGCAGGAGGCCAGCAGCAGCGTGAGCACCAGCCCGCCGAGCGGGCCGTTCGGGTACTGCCCGATGAGGAAGTAGACCCAGTAGTCGTTGATGATCTGAAGCATCAGCGCTCAGCTCCCGCTTCACATGGCTCGCGATGCACGGAACCGGCATGGCCGAGGCCGAAAACACCGCGGAACCGGCTTTGCCGGGCCGCCGGTGTTGCCCCCGGCGAGGGGGGAGGAGAAGCGACACGAAGTGCGCGCAGCCTGGGGGAGTGCTTCATATCGTCCGCACCGGGTAGCGGTGGTGGTACCAAGTTGCCAGCCCGGTGATGGCCAGCGACACGGTGAGGTACGCCGCGCTCGCGAACGCGAAGGACTCGAAGCTGCGGAAGGTCGCGCTCTCGACCTGCCCGGCCTGGTACATCAGCTCGGCCACGCCGATCACGGTGGCGATGGAAGTGTTCTTCCAAAGGCTCAGCGTCTGCGAGATGAGCGGCGGAACAGTCACGCGCAGCGCCTGCGGCAGCACCACGCGGCGCATGGTGGCCAGGTAGCTGAAGCCCATCGCGCGCCCGGCTTCGAACTGCACCAACGGAATCGCGCGGATGCCGCTGCGGATGTCCTCGGCCATGAAGGCCGCCGTGTACAGGGCCAGCGCGATCACCGCGCTGAAGGCCTCGATGTGCCCCGCATAGAGCCATTGCTTGATGCCCTCGGGCAGCAGCTCGGGCGCGCCGAAGTACCAGAACAGCATGTGCGCGAGCAGCGGGATGTTGCGGATCGACTCCACGTACGCAAAGCCGAGCCAGCGCAGCGGCGCGAAGGGCGACAGCCGCAGCAGCGCCACCACCAGCGCGATGGGCAGGGCCAGCACCAGCGCGGCCGCGAGCAGCTGCAGCGACAGCAGCAGGCCCGCGACCAGCATGTCGTGGTACTTGCCGGTGAGCAGCAAGGAATAGTCGAACAGGGGCATGAGGGGCGACAGTATCACCGTCGCGAGGGGGCGGGGGCCACGCGCCCCCATCCCGGCCTTCCTCCGGCGGGGGAAGGAGAAAGACAGGCTCAGTCGATCTTGTCGCTGTCGAGCTTGAAGTCGCGCGTCTGGAAGCCCGACGCTGTGTTCGGGCCATACCACTTGATGAAGATCTTCTCGGCCTCGCCGGACTTCTCGAGCTCGCGCAGCGTGTCGTCCACCACCGCCTTCAGGCCGGCCTCGCCCTTCTTGATGCCGATGGCCAGTGCCTCGGTGCTCAGGTTCTGCTTGAGCACCACGTACTGCGCCTTCTGCGGGCCCAGCTTGGCGTAGCTGCGCAGCAGCGCGGCTTCGTCGTCCACATAGCCCACGCCCTTGCCCTGCTGCAGCGCCTGGAAGGCCTGCTGGCTGGTGTCGAAGGTGACCACCTCGACATTGGGCACGGCCTTGCGGATGTTCGGCTCCTGCGTGCCGCCGCGGATGGTCAGCACCTTCTTGCCGGCGAGCTGCGGCACGTCGGTGATGCCGCTGTCCTTCTTCACGATGGCCTTCTGGCCGGTGACGAAGGTGGTGAGCGAGAAGTCGATCTGCGCCTCGCGCTCCTTGTTGTGCGTGAGGCCTGCGGCCACCAGGTCGACGTGCCCCTGCTGCAGTTCCGGAATGCGCGCGGCCACCGCGATCTGCTTGAGCACCGGCTTCACGCCGATCTTCTTTGCGATGGCGTTCACCAGGTCGACCTCGTAGCCGACGATCTGGCGCGTCTTCGGATCGATGAAGGTCGCGGGCTCGTCGGTGCCGAGCACGCCGACGACCAGTTCGCCTTTCTTCTTGATGTCGGCCAACTGGTCGGCGTGTGCGACGGTGCCGAGCAGCAGGGCGGAGGCGGCAACTGCCGCGGCAATCAGGTTCAAGCGCATGTTCTTCTCCTTCAGGGAAAGCAGGGCGAGACCATATCAATAAAACCTCGGATCATTAAATGGTCAATTCATATATCGACATGTGCGCGGGGCTATGTGTGGCACGCCGGCCTGTGCATGCCTGTGGGGCTGCTGAAGGTGCGGCTTTCGCGCTGGGTTAAATTCACGTCGCCGACCGGCCGGTTGCGAACGAAAGCGTGCTCTCCCCCAGGCATGCCCCGGCCGCTCTTTCCAGATATCCCATCCAGCGAGTTCTCCATGATCATCAAACCGCGTGTGCGCGGCTTCATCTGCGTGACGACCCATCCGACGGGTTGCGAAGCCAACGTCCGGCAACAGATCGACTACGTCAAGGCCCGGCCTCCCATCGCGGGCGGCCCGAAGAAGGTGCTGGTCATCGGCGCGTCCACCGGCTATGGCCTGGCCGCGCGCATCACCGCCGCCTTCGGCTGCGGCGCCGACACGCTCGGCGTGTTCTTCGAGCGCGCGGGCAGCGAGAACCGCCCAGGCTCGCCCGGCTGGTACAACACCGCCGCCTTCCATCGCGCCGCCGAGGCCGAGGGCCGCTATGCGAAGAGCATCAACGGCGACGGCTTCTCCGACGAGGTGAAGCAGCTGACCATCGACGCCATCCGTGCCGATCTGGGGCAGGTCGACCTCGTGGTCTACAGCCTGGCCGCGCCGCGCCGCACGCATCCGAAGACCGGCCAGGTCTTCAACTCGGTGCTCAAGCCCATCGGCAAGCCGGTGACCCTGCGCGGGCTCGACACCGACAGCGGCACCGTGAAGGAATCGGTGCTCGAGCCCGCGACACAGGAAGAGATCGACAACACCGTGGCCGTGATGGGCGGTGAAGACTGGCAGATGTGGATCGACGCCCTGCAGCAGGCCGGCGTGCTGGCCGACGGCGCCAGGACCACTGCCTTCACCTACCTGGGCGAGCAGATCACGCACGACATCTACTGGAACGGCTCCATCGGCGCGGCCAAGAAAGACCTCGACCAGAAGGTGCTGGGCATTCGCGAGACGCTGGCCTCGAAGGGCGGCGACGCGCGCGTGTCGGTGCTGAAGGCGGTCGTCACCCAGGCCAGCTCGGCGATTCCGATGATGCCGCTGTACCTGTCGCTGCTGTTCAAGGTGATGAAGGCGCAGGGCACGCACGAGGGCTGTATCGAGCAGGTGCACGGCCTCTACGCCGACAGCCTCTACGGCAGCGCACCGCACATCGACGACGAAGGCCGCCTGCGCGCCGACTACAAGGAACTGGCGCCGCAGGTGCAGGCCCGCGTGCTCGAACTCTGGCCGCAGGTTACCGACGAGAACCTGAACACCATCAGCGATTTCGCGGGCTACAAGGCCGAGTTCCTGCGGCTTTTCGGCTTCGGGGTGGAAGGCGTCGACTACGAGGCCGACGTGAACCCCGACGTGGGCATTCCGAACCTCGTGCAGGCCTGAGCACCTGCGGCACGGATACTTGCGCCCATGCAGATTCAAGAAAAGCCGCCCGCCGGCACGCCGTTCGACTGGATCGGCGGCGAGCCGAAGGTGGAGGCGCTGGTCGAGCGCTTCTACGACCTGATGGACCTCGAGCCCGCCTACGCGCAGCTGCGCGCGGTGCACGGCACCAGCCTCGACAACGCACGCCAGCGCCTGTTCTGGTTCCTGTGCGGATGGCTCGGCGGCCCGCAGCACTACACCGACCGCTTCGGCCACCCGATGCTGCGCGCGCGCCACCTGCCGCAGAGCATCGGCGGCCACACCATCGGCATCAAGGAACGCGACCAGTGGCTGGCCTGCATGGACCAGGCCATGGGCGAGACGGGCGTGCCGGAAGACCTGCGCGCCCGCCTTCGCGATTCCTTCTTCAAGACCGCCGACTGGATGCGCAACCGTGGGGAA
This sequence comes from Variovorax sp. MPBD4-3, assembly GCF_058809745.1. Classification (NCBI taxonomy): domain Bacteria; kingdom Pseudomonadati; phylum Pseudomonadota; class Betaproteobacteria; order Burkholderiales; family Comamonadaceae; genus Variovorax; species Variovorax sp. MPBD4-3. The sequence continues at coordinate 26,674 of NZ_JBXASW010000037.1, read as the reverse complement.
TAGGGCTCGCCCCCAGGCTTCGCGCACTTCGTGTCGCTTCGCCAACCCCCTGCCGGGGGCAACACCGGAGGCCCGGCAAAGCCGGTTCCTCGGTGTTCCTTGAAGAGACAGCAACGGCCGTACGACATAACACCGAATCGAAAGAAATCACTTCATGAACTCCATCGTCATCATCGGCGGCGGCCACGCCGCGGCCCAGCTCTGTGCCGGCCTGGCTGAAGCGGGGCAGGGCGCGCGCGTGCACCTGGTCTGCGAAGAGGCCTGCGAGCCCTATCACCGTCCGCCGCTGTCCAAGGCCTTCCTCAAGAGCGCCGAGGAAACCACGCAGCCGCACAAGGCTGCCGACTGGTACCGCGAAGCGGGCATCACGCTGCACCTGGGCGACGCGGCCGTGGCCATCGACCGCGAGGCGCACACCGTCACGCTGCGTTCGGGCGCCGTGCTGCCTTGGGAGCGGCTGGTGCTGGCCACCGGCACGCGCGCGCGCCAGATGCCCGACCTGAAGCCGGGCCTGGAGAACGTCGCCAGCCTGCGCGCCGCGGACGAGGCGCATCGCCTGCGCACCCGGCTCGCATCGGCCGACACGGTCACGGTGCTGGGCGGCGGTTTCATCGGGCTCGAAGTGGCGGCAACGGCCAAGGCGCTGGGCAAGTCGGTGCAGGTGATCGAGAGCGCGCCGCGCCTGCTGGGCCGCGCGGTGTCGCCCGAGCTGTCGGCACACGTGCTGGCCACGCATCGTGCGGCAGGCATCGACATCGTGCTCGGTGCGCAGACGGGCGCGTTCGAGGTCGAAGGCGACCGGCTGGTGTCGGTGCAGGTCAACGGCGTGAAGCAGCCGGTCGACCTGCTGCTGCTGGGCATCGGCGCCGTGCCCGAGACCGCGCTCGCGCAGGCGGCCGGCATCGAGTGCGCCGACGGCATCGTGGTCGACGCACAGATGCAGACCAGCGCCGCCGGCGTGCTGGCCGTGGGTGACTGCACGCGCTTCCCCGATCGCCGCGCGGGCCGCGCATTGCGGCTCGAGTCGGTGCAGAACGCGAACGACCAGGCGCGCACGGCAGTCGCCACGCTGACCGGCGCGGCACGCGACCACGACGCGGTGGCGTGGTTCTGGTCCGACCAGGGCAGCATGCGGCTGCAGATGGTGGGCCTGATGCCGGCAGAGGGCACGGCGGGCCTGACCAGCGTGCGCCGTCCCGGCCCGGGAGCGAACCCCAATGCGTTCTCGCTCTTCCACTATGTCGATGGGCATCTGGTGTGCGTCGAATCGGTGAACGCACCGGTCGACCACATGATGAGCCGCAAGCTGCTCGAAGCGGGCCGCAGCCCCGATCCGGCTGTCATTGCCGATGCTTCGATTCCCCTGAAAAACCACCTGTCGTAATTGCGCCGCAAGTCAGGCCGGGTTCACCAGCCTGTCATTGCGCTTTCAGAGACTGCTTCCTTCTCCAATACTGCAGAGGGAGTTCTCGATGAAAAACGCAGCGGCCGCGTCGCTATTGCGCCTTGCCCCCATGTCCACCTGTGCCGCCGTGATCGCCGCCGTGCTGACCGCCTGTGGCGGCGGCAGCGGTGGTGGCGGCACCGTGTTTCCCCCGGTCGCGTCCACACCCGCGACCGACACCACGCCGGCACCCGTTGCCAAGGGCACGCGCGCCACGGTCGCCTTGCTGGAGACCACCGACCTGCACGCCAACGTGCGCAGCTACGACTACTTCAAGCTCGCCGAAGACAAGTCGTACGGCTACGAGCGCACCGCCACGCTGATCAACGCGGCGCGCAAGGAATTCCCGAACACGATGCTGTTCGACAACGGCGACACCATCCAGGGCACGGCGCTGGCCGACTACGAAGCCCTGGTGAGCCGCGTTCCGTGCACGCAGCCGCTGTCGATCTACAAGGCCATGAACGCCACCGGCTACGACGCCGGCACGCTGGGCAACCACGAGTTCAACTACGGCCTCGATTTCCTCAACCAGGTGATCGGCGGCGGCCTCGACGTCGACGGCGTGGACGGCAGCAAGAAGTGCGCAGGCCCGACCTTCCCCATGGTGCTGGCCAATGTGCAGAGCGTGAAGAGCGGCAAGCCGCTGCTCGCGCCGTACACCATCGTGACCAGGCAGTTCACCGCCACGGCGCCCGACGGCAAGACCGTGACGGTGCCGGTGAAGGTCGGCGTGATCGGCTTCACCACGCCCGGCATCCTGAACTGGGACAAGCGCTTCCTCGAAGGCAAGGTGCGCACCGAAGGCGCCGTCGAAGCCGCCACCAAATACGTCCCCGAACTGCGCGCCAAGGGCGCCGACATCGTGGTCGCGCTGCAGCACGGCGGCCTCGATGCATCGCCATACTCGCCGACGATGGAAAGCCCCGGCCTCTACCTGTCGAAGGTGGCGGGCATCGACGCGCTGATGATGGGCCACCAGCACGGCACGTTCCCCGATCGCGGCACGAAGCCGGGCTACACGCAGGCCGGCGTGGACAACGCAGCCGGCACCGTCAACGGCGTGCCGGCCGTGATGGCCAGCTCGTGGGGCAAGGCGCTGGGCCTGATCAGGCTCGACCTGGTGTACGACGGCAAGGCATGGGGCGTGGACAAGACCAGGACCTTCGTCGAGGCGCGTTCCACGCAGACCGGCAAGGACGGCGCGGGCAAGGCGATCTACGCCGATGCCGACCCGAGCGTCGCGCCGCTGGTCGAAACGCAGCACCAGGCCACCATCGCCTATGTGAAGACGCCCATCGGCACCACCGACTTCCAGATGAGCACCTACTTCGCGGACGTGGGCGACCCCGGCGCGATCCAGATCGTGAACCAGGCGCAGGCCGACTACGTGAAGAACTACATCGCGGCCAACCTGCCGCAGTACGCGAGCCTGCCGGTGCTGTCGGTGAGCGCGCCCTTCAAGTCTGGCTATGAAGGCGCCCGCGACTACACGGACGTGGCCGCCGGCAACGTGGCGATCAACAACGCGGCCGACCTGTACCTCTACCCCAACACGGTGTACGCGGTGAAGGTGACGGGCGCCGAGATCAAGGGCTGGCTCGAAGCCGCCGCCAAGCGCTTCAACAGGATCGATCCGGCAGTGGCGACGGACCAGCAGCTGATCAGCACCTTCCCGGGCTACAACTTCGACATGTTCACCACGCCGGATGTGCAGTACGAGATCGACGTGACCCAGGCGGTGGGCAGCCGCATCAAGAACCTGATGTACATGGGCGCGCCGATGGACCCGGCGAAGGACTTCGTCATCGCCACGAACAACTACCGTGCGACCAGCGGCGCGAGCTTCATTCCCGCGCTGGACGGCCGCGCGACGATCTACCCGTCGCCCGACGCGAACCGCGACGTGCTGATCGCCTACATCAAGGCCAAGAAGACGATCACGCGCGCAGCCAACGGTTCAGCGCGCAGCTGGACCTTCACCAAGGTCGCGACGGCGGGCAACGTGGTGTTCTCTTCGGCGCCGAATCAGCTGGGCGCGGCCACGGCCGCGGGACTGGCCAACATCTCGCTGCTGGCCGCGGACGACGGCGGCGGCAAGGGTCAATCGCGCTACAAGCTCGACCTGAACAACTGACCGAAACCGGGCCGGTGCCCGCGTGGCTCAGCGCCGCGCGGGCGCCAGCAGCACCACCAGCGCCCCGGCGCCGCCCTCCGCGGGCTTCGCCTGCACGAAGGCGATCACTTCGTTCTTCTGGATCAGCCAGCGCTGCGTCTTGGTCTTGAGCACGGGCTGCCTGCCCGGCGAGCCCAGGCCCTTGCCGTGCACCACGCGCACGCAGCGCAGACCCTGCTTGTGGGCATTGCGGATGAAGCCGCCGAGCGCTTCGCGCGCCTCGTCGCTGCGCAGGCCGTGCAGATCGACCTGGGCCTGGATGGACCAGTCGCCCTTGCGCAGCCGCGCCGTCACGTCGGTGCCGATGCCGGGACGGCGAAAGCTCATGGCGTCGTCCACGTCGAGCAGCGTGGTCACGTCGAACTCGTCGGACAGCGATTCGCGCAGCACGCGCTGCTCGTCGAGCTGGTGCTGCACCGGGATGGGGGCCGGCGGTTCCGGCGCGAGCGGCACTGCCGCCTTGCGGCGCAGTGGTTCGGTGGCACCGATGGCGCGGGCGAACAGGTCTTTCTCGGCGGCGCGCTTGCGTTCGGCGGCGGCCTTCGCGGCCGCCTCGGCTGCTTCGCGCTCGCGGGTTTCGGCGAGCACGCGCTGCACCTGCTTGAGGTCGGCGAGGTTCTTGAGCGCGGTTGAACGCTGGGGCATCAGAGCAGTCCTTTCTCGGCCATCGAGAAGCTCTGGCCGGGGCTCACGATGACGTGGTCGAGCACGCGCACGTCGACCAGCGCGAGCGCGGCGCGCAGCGTCTGCGTGAGCGATTCGTCGGCGCGCGACGGCTCGATGGCGCCGCTGGGATGGTTGTGGGCCAGCACCACGGCCGCGGCCTGGTGGTGGATGGCGCGCGTGACCACTTCGCGCGGGTAGACGCTGGTCTGCGTGAGCGTGCCGCGGAACATTTCTTCCAGCATGATGAGGCGGTGCTGCACGTCGAGGAAGACGACCACGAACACTTCGTGCGGGCGCGAGCCGATGTGCAGCTGCAGGTATTGCTTGACCGCCTCGGGCGAGTCGAACACCGTGCGCTCCTTGAGCTTCTCGCCCATGGCGCGCCGCGCCAGCTCGAGCACCGCGATCAGCTCGGAGCGCTTGGCGGTGCCGCCCATGCCCTTGACGGCCTTGAGGTCGTCGGGGCCGGTGTGCAGCAGGCCCGACAGGCCGCCGAAGCGCTCGAGCAGTTGCTGGGCCAGTTGCAGCACGTTCTTGCCCGCCACGCCGGTGCGCAGCAGCAGGGCCAGCAACTCGGCATCCGCCAGCGCGGCGGCGCCTCGCGAGATGAGCTTTTCGCGTGGACGGGCGTCGAGAGGGAGATCCTTGAATGCCATGAAACCCTGGGTGAAACCTTGGCGGAGCCGGGTGGAAGCCCCGGTCCTTAAAATGAGGTCCAGTTTATCGGGACACCCACCTTGTCTTTGCCCACCTCCGCCGCTCCCATGTCCCAAGTCGTGACTTTCGGCTCCTTCCTGACCTTGCACTACCGGCTGGCCGGTCCGGCAGGCGACATCATCAACACTTTCGCCGACAAGCCGGCGACCCTGTCGCTGGGCACCGGCGAGCTTTCGCCCGCCATGGAGCAGCGCCTGATGGGCCTGGAAGAGGGCACCCACGCCACCTTCGAGCTCCCCGCCGGCGAGGCCTTCGGCGAGCGCAATCCCGACATGCAGCAGTGGGTGGCGCGCAAGCTGCTCGCCCAGATGGGCGACCCCGACGAGCAGTACGCCGTGGGCGACGTGGTGCAGTTCCCCACGCCCGACGGCACCGGCAGCTACGCCGGCGCGGTGATCGAATCGAACGAGACCGGCGTGCGCTTCGACTTCAACCATCCGCTGGCCGGCCAGCCCGTGACCTTCGAAGTGAAGCTCATCGGCGTGCTATGAATACAGGCATCTCCGAAGTCATCCTGGCCGAGCCGCGCGGCTTCTGCGCGGGCGTGGACCGTGCCATCGAGATCGTCGAGCGCGCCATCGCCAAGTTCGGCGCGCCGATCTACGTGCGCCACGAGATCGTGCACAACACCTACGTGGTGAACGAGCTCAAGGCCAAGGGCGCGATCTTCATCGAGGAACTGTCCGACGTGCCTCCCGGCGCCACGCTGGTCTTCAGCGCGCACGGCGTGAGCAAGGCCGTGGAGCAGGAGGCGCGCGACCGCGGCTTCGAGATCTTCGACGCCACCTGCCCGCTGGTGACCAAGGTGCACGTCGAGGTGGCCAAGCTCGCGAAAGAGGGCTACGAGTTCATCATGATCGGCCACAAGGGGCACCCCGAGGTCGAGGGCACGATGGGCCAGCTGTCCAGCGGCATCCACCTGGTGGAAGACGTGGAAGACGTGGCCAGGGTCTCGCCGGGGCAGACCGACAAGCTCGCGGTCGTCACGCAGACCACGCTGAGCGTGGACGACGCCGCCGAGATCGCGGCCGCGGTGCGCGCGCGCTTTCCGGCCGTGCGCGAGCCCAAGCAGCAGGACATCTGCTACGCCACGCAGAACCGCCAGGACGCGGTCAAGATCATGAGCCCGCAGGTCGACCTGGTGATCGTGGTCGGCAGCCCCACCAGCTCCAACAGCAACCGGCTGCGCGAACTGGCGCAGCGCCTGGGCACCGAGAGCTACATGGTCGACTCCGCCGAAGAGCTCAAGCCCGAGTGGTTCGAGGGCAAGACGCGCATCGGCCTCACCGCCGGCGCCTCGGCCCCCGAGGTGCTGGTGCGCGAGGTGATCGACCGCGTGCGCGCTTTCGGCGCGGTGTCCGTGCGCAAGATGGACGGCATCGAGGAAACCATCAAGTTTCCGCTTCCCAAGGGCCTCAAGCTCGACGACATCCCCCCTCCCGGACACATCTCTTGAACGACAAGAACACGAACCGCTGGCGCTCCGAAATCGAGAGCGCCGCCGCCAGGCTGGACGAGCGCGCCGGTCATTTCCTGCGCCAGACGCCGCTGTGGAAGCTGCCGGCGGCCGCCTTCGGCGTCACGGCGCCGGGCGCCGAGGTCTGGCTCAAGCTGGAGCACATGCAGGTCAGCGGCAGCTTCAAGGCGCGCGGCATGATGAACCGGCTGCTGGCCAACGACATTCCCGAAAGCGGCGTGGTCGTGGCTTCGGGCGGCAATGCTGGCATCGCCACCGCCGCCGCGGCGCAGGCGCTGGGCGTGCCTTGCCAGGTTTTCCTGCCGGGTGTCTCGCCGGAAGCCAAGCGTGCGCGCCTGCGCGCGTTGGGCGCCGAAGTGGTCGTCGTCGGCCAGCTCTATCCCGATGCGCTGGCGGCCTGCCTCACGCGCCAGAAGGAGTCCGGCGCCTTGCTCACGCACGCCTACGACCAGCCCGAGGTGGTGGCCGGCGCAGGTACGCTGGGCCGTGAAATCGAAGCGCAGGGCGGCCTGCCCGACGCGGTGCTCGTGAGCGTTGGCGGGGGCGGCCTGATCGGCGGCCTCGCCGGCTGGTTCGAGAAGCGCGCCCGCGTGGTGGCGTTGGAACCCGAGAAGGCGCCGACCCTGTTGCGCGCCCGCGAAGCCGGCGAGCCGGTCGACGTCGAAGTGGGCGGCATCGCGGCCGACTCGCTCGGCGCGCGCCGCATCGGCGCCATCGCCTGGGAAATCACGCAGCAGCAGGTCGCGCAGGCGCTGCTGCTGTCCGACGAATCCATCCGCGCCGCGCAGCAGTGGCTGTGGAAGGAGCTCAAGCTCGCCGTGGAGCCGGCCGCCGCGCTGCCGCTGGCCGCGCTGCAAACGGGCGCCTATGTGCCGCGCGAAGGCGAGAAGGTGTGCCTGATCGTCTGCGGCGCCAACGTCGACCCCGCCACCGTCGCCTGACAAGCCGCCCTCTAAAATCGACCGATGCTCGACATCACCCTGCTCCGCAAAGACCTGGCCTCCGCCGTGGCCGGCCTTGAAAAACGCAAGAAAAACCAGCCTTACCTCGACGTGTCGGCGTTCACCGCGCTCGAGGCCGAGCGCAAGACGCTGCAAACCCGCACCGAGGAAATCCAGGCGCGCCGCAATTCGCTGAACAAGCAGATCGGCCCGCTCAAGGCCAAGGGCGAGTCGGTGGATGCGCTGATGGCCGAAGTCAACGCGCTCAAGGCCGAGCAGGAATCGCAGTCCAGACGCCTGGAAGAAATCCAGCCCGAGCTGCAGGCCCTGCTGCTCGCCGTGCCCAACCTGCCGCACGCCAGCGTACCGCTGGGCGAAGACGAGAGCGGCAACGTCGAAATGCGCCGCTGGGCGCCGCAGGGCGGCGCCGGCGCCAACGCCAAGCCGCTGGGCTTTGCCGCCAGGGACCATGTCGACCTGGGCGCGCCGCTGGGCCTCGATTTCGAGATGGGCGCCAAGCTCGCGGGCTCGCGCTTCACCGTGATGAAGGGCCCGATCGCCCGCCTGCACCGCGCGCTCGCGCAGTTCATGCTCGACATGCAGACCGAGAAGCACGGCTACACCGAGTGCTACGTGCCCTACATCGTCAATGCCGCCACGCTCAGCGGTACCGGCCAGTTGCCCAAGTTCGAGGGCGACCTGTTCGCCGCGAAGAAGGGCGGCCAGGACGGCGAGCCGGCGCCCGACCATTCGGCGCTGTACCTCATTCCCACCAGCGAAGTGCCGCTGACCAACTTCGTGCGCGACGAGGTGGTGGCCGAGTCGCAACTGCCGATCAAGGTCACGGCCCACACGCCGTGCTTCCGCTCCGAAGCCGGCAGCGCCGGCCGCGACACGCGCGGCATGATCCGCCAGCACCAGTTCGACAAGGTCGAGATGGTGCAGATCGTGCACCCGGAAAAGAGCTACGACGCGCTCGAAGAGATGACGGGGCACGCCGAAGCCGTGCTGCAGGCCTTGGAGCTGCCGTACCGTGTAGTGCTGTTGTGCACGGGTGACATGGGCTTCGGCTCCACCAAGACCTACGACCTGGAAGTTTGGCTGCCGGCGCAGGACACCTACCGCGAGATCAGCTCGGTCTCCAATTGCGAAGCCTTCCAGGCGCGGCGCCTGCAGGCCCGCTTCAAGAACGCGCAGGGCAAGAACGAACTCGTGCACACGCTCAACGGCTCCGGCTTGGCCGTGGGCCGCGCGCTGGTGGCCGTGCTGGAGAACCACCAGAACGAAGACGGCTCGATCAACGTGCCGGCCGCGTTGCGGCCGTACATCGGCGGCGCCGAAGTTTTGCGCGCCTGAGGCGCAGGGCTTCAAATAGCGGAAATTTCTCCGCTATAATCAGAGGCTCGACAGCACCGGAGAGGTGGCAGAGTGGTCGAATGTACCTGACTCGAAATCAGGCGTACTAGCGATAGTACCGAGGGTTCGAATCCCTCCCTCTCCTCCAAGAATGGCCCCGCAAGGGGCTATTTTTTTGCCTGTTCCATCCCGGGGAAAAGCCGCTTTCAGATTCAGGTCGGCTTAAGTCTCACCGCCGATACTGCAGAGGACGGTCTTCTGGCGTTGGTAGAGGTCGCTTCGGCACCCGCCTTCACGGCGGTTCCTCGAGGCTGGAGGTCGTCATTTCCTTTGTCTGGCCGAGGGCGCATGTCGCTCGTTCGGCCGGCTGTCGAAAAGCCCTTGCGGCACATGGCCCGGCATTGAGCGCCTGCCTTCGGAGAACTATTTCTTCGAACCGACATGACCCTGAACGCGTGCGCTCACGGGTGAAATATTTTCTCGAAGAATGCCTGAGCCGCGCTCAAGACGGCGCTCATCGGGTGTAGGAAAAGCGCCGTTTCCCGGCCCGAACGGCAAAGTTTTCCACGCTGCCCATTTCGCAGGCACCGTGTTGCAGGCCACGCCAGACAACGATTCCGCGCGCAATCCCCTTGGTTTTCCCCAAAGTTGTCCCCAGTCGTCGGGGAAAACCCAAGGACGCCTTTTCAGGCCCCGCGCTTACGCCCGCGCCCGCTCTGCTTCCTCGAGCCAGGTGGGCTCGTTGGAGGTGTCCGGAAAGCCGCTGTCGGCCATGGCCGGCAACCCTGCCGATCCCGGCACGTGCCGCAGCTCATACCCCCGTCCATAGACCGAGTGCAGGACGAACTCGCTTTCCTTGTGCAGCGACAGCTTGCGGCGGATGTTCGCCACGCAGCAGTCGAGCACGCGGCTCTTGCGTTCGATCCGCGAATCGACCCACAGCGAGGCCAGCAGCCATTCACGTTCCAGCAGCCGTCCCGCGTTGCGGAACAGCAGCAGCGCCAGTTCGAACTCGCGCGGCTTCAGCCGGATCTCGCTGCCGTGGTGCACCACCACCTTGCGGCTGCCGAGGAAGTGGTAGCTGCCGAACAGCGCGCTCACCGAGAGTGGGTGCAGCAGGGTTTCATTGCGGCGCAGCGCTTCGCGCACGCGCAGTTCCACCTCGAAATCGTCGACCGGCAGCACCGCGAAGTCGATGCCGGTGCCGGGGGAGTCGTTGCCGGTCACCGCCAGCACCTCGTTCAGCAGGTCGCGCTGCAGTGCATTGACCACCAGGAAGATGGGAATGCGCAGCGCCTTGCACATGGCGGTGAGCACCGGCCAGGCGCCTTCGTCCTTGAGCACGACCAGCAGCAGGTCGAATGGCGCGCCGTTGGTCACGGCGCTCAGGAAATCGGCGCTGGAGTCGAATGGCGCCGATGTGCAGCCGATCTGCTGCAGGCGCTGGCCCCAGGCCTTCGCCTGGGCCTTGTCGCAGCCCACCATGGCCACGTGGCGCGAGCCTTGAGCGTTGTTCATGTCCATAGTTCGATGCGGTTTGGAGGGCAGGGCGGCTCGGGGCCGCTCAACCCACTGCCAGGCGGCTTCCGCCGCCGGATTGCGTCTTGCGGATGCCGTCCGGGCCGTAGAAGAGCTGTGCGCTGGCCTGCAGGAAATGCAGCGCCTGCTGGGTGAAATCGAGATGCGCGTAGACCATCGAGCCGTTGCGCAGGTTGTGGCTGCGCGCCTGCACCGCCAGCACCAGCAGCTCGGCCCAGGCCTGTTGCAGCTCGGGGCCGCCGCCCGCCGCAGCGGCGTCCGCGCCCGCGCGGCCCGGCTCGTAGCCCATGGCCGCCTGCATGGCTTCGCGCTCGCGGTCGAGCTCGGCCATGCGGTCGAGCAGGCGGGTCTTCTCGATGGCGATGGCCGCGAGATCGGTGAAAACGCCGGCCGACATGGCCTTGGCCTCCCGGTCCAGCACGGCCAGGAATTCCCCGATGCAGGCCGCTTCCGTGCGCAGCCTGGCCAGCAGAGCCTGGGCGTCGTTCATTGACCGTCCTTCTTGCCGTCGAGCAGGTCGCGCACGCTGGCCAGCAGGCCGTCGGCGATGCGCTCCGGGCGCACCTGGTAGCGGCCCGCGCGGATGTCCTCGCGGATCGCCGCCACGCGGGCCGCGTCGAAATCGCTGCCATCCGTGGCCGCGGGCAGCGCATGGACGTGCGCGGAGGCCTGCCGCGCAGCTTCCTTGGCTTCCTTGGAGCGCTCGGGCGCGTCGGCGCCGGTCATCGGGGCCGCGCCCGTGGCGGGCGAGCGATGGAGGGGCGTGGCCGAAGGGGCGGGTTGATCGATTTTCAAGGTGATTCCTCAGGGGCTGACCGGTATATCGGCAGCCCTGGCAAGAACTTTAGGAATTGCGTGCACGAAGGTTGAAACGGGCGCCAGCGGCTACTGCGCGAGCTGGATCTGCCCCTCCTCGTCCGCCACGCCGCTGACCAGCCGGCCCTCCCGGGTCTTGGCCTGCACCACCGCGCCGACCCTCGCCCCGCTCAGGGCCTTGCCCTCGGTGCTGACCACGAATCCTTCGCCCTGGGCCACCAGCTTCACCGCCTGGCCCTGCTGGATGACCGTCACCCCGCGCACCGATTCCTTGCGCAGCGGCGCGCCCGGGCCGATGCGGTTGGCCGCCACCACCCCGACCAGTTCGGCCGCGCTGGTGATGACGGAGCGCGGCAGCCGCGTGAGGTCGCCGGTGCGCTCGGTGACATCGGCCGCGCCCAGCGGGCGGCCGGTCTCGATGGCGCGCGCGGCCACGAAATAGCTGCCTTCCACCGATACGTGCGCCTGCACGAAGCGCGTCCAGGGCCGCTCCGTCTGGCAGCGCACGCCGACCGATACCCGGCCCCACGGTGTGGCGCCCGGCGGCAGGAAGGCCTCGGGCGCCTCGCAGGGCGGCAGCGCCTCGGTGCCGCGGCCTTCCAGGCTGATCGTGACCTTGCCCGGCAGGCCGGCGGTCTGCACCTGCAGGTATTTCTGGATGGCCGTGCCGGCGGCATCGGCCGCGGGTGCCGAGGAAGCCCACGCTGGAGCCACGCACGCGGCCATCGCCAGCAGTGTCGGCAGCAAGGTGCGCAGCAGGCGGGTCCGGAGCTGTAGGAGGTTCATCGGCAGCGTGAGGAAAGGGCAAAAAAACAGGTGGCGCCGGAGTCGACGCAGACACGCCGACGCCGGGCAATTCTAGAAATCCGGTGCCGGATCGAAGGTGCGAGCAGCAGGCGAAAACCCCCTTTGTTCGGACGATTGCAAACGCGATGCATGCATAGACTCGCTTTCCATCTGTCGCTGCGCCTCGTGCATCGGCGACGCCACAACGGATGGAAAAAAGATGATCGACAAGCTGGATGCGGCGCTTCGCTTCAATCGCGAAGCCCTCAACCTCCGGGCCGAGCGCCAGGAGGTGCTCGCGGCCAATATCGCGCATGCCGACACGCCCAACTACAAGGCGCGCGACTTCGACTTCGGCAGCCGCCTGAGCGAAGCCGTCGAGCGCGGCCGCGCGTCGCAGTCGATGTCGCTGGCCACCACCTCGGCGCGCCATCTCGCGGGCCAGGCGCAGGCCATGCCCGACAAGGACCTGCTCTACCGCACGCCCAACCAGTCGAGCCTGGACGGCAACACCGTCGAGATGGACGTCGAGCGCATCGCCTTCGCAGACAACGCGCTGCGCTACGAGTCCAACCTCACCGTCATCAACGCCAAGATCAAGTCGCTGCTCTCCGCGGCGCAGCAGTAAGCCATGCCGTTCCCAAGCAGTTCCATGAACATCTTCAACGTGGCGGGCTCGGCCATGACCGCGCAATCGCAGCGCATGAACGTGACCGCGAGCAACCTGGCCAACGCCGAAAGCGTGGCCGGCCCCGACGGCATGCCCTACCGCGCCAAGCAGGTGGTGTTCGAGGTCGCGCCTTCGGGCCACCAGGACATCGGCGGCGTGAAGGTGTCGGGCGTGATCGAAGACCCGTCGCCGCCCAGGATGGTGTTCGACCCCAAGAGCCCGCATGCCAACGGCGAAGGCTACGTCGCGATGCCCAACGTCAACGTGGTCGAGGAGATGACCAACATGATCTCGGCCTCGCGCAGCTACCAGGCCAACGTCGAAGTGCTCAACACGGCCAAGACGCTGATGGTCAAGACGCTGACCATCGGCCAGTAAACCCCCTCATACCCAACACGCCATGGCCATCTCCGACACATCTTCCATCTCCGGTCAGAATGCATCGACCGCGACCGGCAACACCGTCTCCAGCCAGGACAACGAGCAGCGCTTCCTGAAGCTGCTGGTCACGCAGCTCAACAACCAGGACCCGCTCAACCCGATGCAGAACGCCGAGCTCACCTCGCAGCTCGCGCAGATGAGCACCGTGACCGGCATCGAGAAGCTCAACACCACGCTCTCGGGCCTGGTGAACCAGACCGGCGCCAACCAGCTGCTGCAGGCGACCTCCCTCATCGGCTACAACGTGCTGTCGCCGGGAGACGTGCTCACCACCAAGAAGCCCGAGGAGGGCAAGGACCCCGCCACGCAGGCCTTCGGCGTGCAGCTGCCGGGCACCGCCGCGGACGTCACGATCAAGATCCTCGACGACAAGGGCAACGTGGTTCGCACCCTCGACGCCGGCCCCATGAAGGAAGGCGTCAACGCCGTCACCTGGGACGGCAAGGACGAGGCCGGCAACGCGGTCGCCGAAGGCGCCTACCGCTTCACCGTCGATGCCAAGAACGGCACCTCCGCCGTGACCTCCACCGCGCTGACCTTCTCGCAGGTGGCGGCCGTCAAGCAGGGCGCCGGCGGCGTCACGCTCGAACTGGGCTCGGGCGCCAGCATCGGCCTGTCCGACGTGCGCCTGTTCCTGTGAGGCGTGTGCCTCCTCTCTCATCCATCGCAGCACTGAACGCATTGAAGTAAGGAACCATCATGAGCTTTTCCCAGGGCATCAGCGGTCTCGGCGTGGCCGCGGCCAACCTCGACGTCATCGGCAACAACATCGCCAACTCGGGCACCGTGGGCTACAAATCCGCAGCCGCCACCTTCCAGGACGTGTATGCCGGCTCGCGCGTCGGCCTCGGTGCCTCGGTGTCGGGCGTGGTGCAGAACTTCACGCAGGGCGTGACGCAGTCGAGCAGCCGTCCGCTGGACGTGGCCATCCTGAACGGCGACGGCTTCTTCCGCCTGAGCAGCGCCACCGGCGAGGTCGCGTATTCGCGCAACGGCCAGTTCACGCGCGACAAGGACGGCTACATCGTCAATGCATCCGGCCTGCGCCTGACGGGCTACGGCGTGAACGCCAGCGGCGGCATCAACGGCGGCACGCCGTCGGCCATCCAGATCCCGACCGCGTCGATGACGCCCAGCGCCACCGGCAACGTCAATGCCGAGTTCAACCTCGACGCGCGCCTCGGCGTACCCGCCAAGACGCCGTTCAACCCGGCCGACTCCGGCACCTTCAACTACTCGAACGCCCTCGGCCCGGTGTACGACTCGCTCGGCAATCCGCATGACCTGTCCGTGTACTTCGTGAAGAGCGCCACGCCGGCCAACACCTGGAACGTGTACGGCACCGCCGACGGCGCGCCGCTGAACGCGGGCGCCGCGCTCACCACGCTCACGTTCGACAGCAAGGGCGTGATGACCGCGCCGGCCGGCGGCAAGCTGAGCACCGGCGCCATCACCTTCACCAACGGCGCGGCCCCGCTGACCGCGTCGATCGACCTGTCGGGCACCACCCAGTTCGGCGCCGCCAACGGCATGAGCAAGCTGAGCCAGGACGGCTACCGTTCGGGCGAACTGACTTCGTTCTCCATCAACCCCGACGGCACCATCACCGGCAAGTTCTCCAACGAGCAGACCAAGCTGCTGGGCCAGGTCGTGCTGTCGTCCTTCGCCAACCCGAACGGCCTGGAGCCCAAGGGCAACAACGTGTGGGGCGAGACGCTGGCTTCGGGCAACGCGCTCACCGGCACGCCCGGCGAGGGCACCAAGCTCGGCTCGCTGAAGTCGGGCGCGCTGGAGTCGTCCAACGTCGACCTGACCTCCGAACTCGTCAACCTCATCGTCGCGCAGCGCAACTACCAGGCCAACGCGCAGACCGTGAAGACGCAGGACCAGGTCATGCAGACGCTGATGAACATCCGCTGACGCGGCACCACCACCACTACCGAACGACCGGCACCAGGAGCACCCAGTGGATCGAATGTTGTATGTCGCGATGAGCGGCGCCAAGCAGGCCATGGATCAGCAGGCCACCGTGGCCAACAACATGGCGAACGTCTCTACGCCGGGCTTCCGCGCGCAGATCGCCAACTTCCGCGCGGTGCCCGTGGTCGGCCAGGAGGCGCCCACGCGGGCCTTCGTGGCCGCGACCACGCCCGGTGCGGACTTCACGCACGGCCCGCTCACCGAGACCGGCCGCGCGCTCGACGTGGCCGTCAGCGGCCAGGGCTGGCTGGTGGTGCAGACGCCCGACGGCGGCGAGGCCTACACCCGCGTGGGCAACCTGCAGATCGGCGCCGACGGCCAGATCACCACCATGGGCGGACGCGCCGTGATGGGCGACAACGGCGCCATGACCGTGCCGCCCGGCTCGGCCGTGGCCATCGCGCCCAACGGCCTGGTCGGCGCGCGCGACCCCGCCTCGGGCACGCTCACCGGCATTGCCGAGGTGGGCCGCCTGAAGCTGGTCAACCCGCCCACCACCGACCTCGTGCGCGGCGACGACGGGCTCTTCCGCATGCGCGAAGGCCTGCCGCCGGCCCAGGCCGACGAGGCCGTCACGGTCGTCACCGGCGCGGTCGAGGGCAGCAACGTGAACCCGGTCGAGGCCATGGTCGCCATGCTGGCCAATGCACGCAGCTTCGAGATGCAGATGAAGTCGCTGCAGACCGCCGACACCAACGCGCAGGCGGCCAACAAGCTGCTGGCCTACGGCTGATCGGCCGCAAGCGCCGCATCCCGGCCATCACGCGCCCCGCACGCAACACACGCAGGATTTTCAAGAAATGATTCGTTCCCTCTACATCGCCAAGACCGGCCTCGATGCGCAGCAGACGCAGCTCGACGTCGTGTCGAACAACCTGGCCAACGTCGGCACCACCGGCTTCAAGCGCAGCCGCGCCGTGTTCGAAGACCTGGTCTACCAGAACCTGCGCCAGAGCGGCGCCCAGTCGTCCGACCAGACCCGCCTGCCTTCGGGCCTGCAGGTCGGCACCGGCGTGCACGTGGTCGCCACCGAGCGCATCCACTCGCAGGGCAACCTCACCAAGACCGACAAGCCGACCGACGTGGCCATCAGCGGCGGCGGCTTCTTCCAGGTGCTGATGCCCGACGGCACCACCTCGTACACGCGCGACGGCTCGTTCCAGAAAGACCGCGACGGCCAGCTCGTGACCGCCAGCGGCTTCCCGGTGCAGCCCGCCATCACCATCCCGGCCAACGCCACCAGCATCACGGTGGGCCGCGACGGCATCGTGTCGGTGGTGCAGGCAGGGAGCACGAACACCGTGCAGATCGGCCAGCTGCAGCTCGCGACCTTCGTCAACCCGACGGGCCTGGAAAGCCGTGGCGAGAACCTGTATGCCGAAACCGACGCCTCGGGCGCGCCCAACCAGGTGAACCCCGGCGTCGACGGCGCGGGCACGCTGAGCCAGGGCTACGTGGAGGCTTCGAACGTGAACGTGGTGGAAGAGCTGGTCAACATGATCGCCACCCAGCGTTCGTACGAAATCAACAGCAAGGCGGTCCAGACTTCGGACCAGATGCTGCAGCGCCTGGCCCAGCTGTGATGCAGGGTGCGCGTCTTCTTCGTCGGGGCGGCGCCGCCAGGGTGCTGCCGGCGATGCTCGTCGCCGCGCTGGCCGCGGGCTGCGCGCAATTGCCGCGCGAGCCGCTGGTGCACCAGCCGATGACGGCGCGCGCCGAGAGCTATGCGCAGCTGCAGCCGCGGCGCTCGCCCGGCGCGATCTTCCAGGACGGTCCGGGCGCCAACGCGCTGTTCGAGGACCGGCGCCCGCGCAACATCGGCGACATCCTGACCATCGTGATCAACGAGAAGGTCAATGCCACCAAGAACTCGGGCGCGAACGCCAGCCGCGCGGGCAGCACCACGAGCGTGTTCGCGGCGATTCCGAAACTCATCGGCGGCCTGCTCGACGGGCAGGACACCAAGCTCAGCGGCACCAACTCGCTCACCGCCAAGGGCGGCGCCAATGCCAACAACACCTTCAGCGGCGTGATCACGGTCACGGTGGTGGACGTGATGGGCAACGGCAACCTGCTGGTGAGCGGCGAGAAGCAGATGGGCATCAACCAGGGCACGGAGTTCATCCGCTTCTCCGGCGTGGTGAACCCGCGCACCGTGTCGGGCAACAACACCGTGCCTTCGACGCTGGTGGCCGACGCACGCATCGAGTACTCGGCCAAGGGCTACATCGACGAGGCCCAGACCATGGGTTGGATGCAGCGCATCTTCCTCAACGTCATGCCATTTTGACTATGAAAAACCCCCAGGCTTCGCGCACTTCGTGTCGCTTCTCCTTCCCCCTTGCAGGGGGCGATGCCTGCGGCCCGGCAAAGCCGGTTCCGCGGCATCTCACGAACTTTCTGGCTCGCTTGCGCATCGCCTCGGCGGTGGTGGTGGCGCTGGGTGTCTTCGGGTTTGCGCCCGCGCATGCGGAGCGCCTCAAGGAGCTGGCGAGCATCCAGGGGGTGCGGGACAACCCGTTGATCGGCTATGGGCTCATGGTGGGCCTGGACGGTACGGGCGACCAGACGATGCAGACGCCGTTCACGACGCAGAGCCTGAACAACATGCTGCAGCAGCTGGGCATCACGATTCCGCAGGGCGTGAACATGCAGCTGAAGAACGTGGCGGCGGTCATGGTGACGGCCACGCTGCCTTCGTTCGCGCGGCCGGGGCAGAACATCGACGTGACGGTGTCGTCCATGGGCAATGCGAAGAGCCTGCGCGGCGGCACGCTGCTGATGACGCCGCTGAAGGGCGTCGACGGCGCGACCTATGCGGTGGCGCAGGGCAACATGGTGGTCGGCGGCGCGGGCGCGTCGGCCAATGGCAGCAAGGTGCAGGTCAACCAGCTGAGCTCGGGCCGCATTCCGGGCGGGGCGCTGGTCGAACGCACGGTCGAGGCGCCGGTGGGGGGCGAGGGCACCTTCACGCTCGAACTCAACCGCTCCGACTTCGGCACCACGCAGCGCGCGGTCGATGCCATCAACCGGCAGTTCGGCGCGGGCTCGGCCGAGGCGATCGATGCGCGCGTGATCCGCGTGCGGGCGCCCGAGCCGCAGCAACGCGTGGGTTTCCTCGCGAAGCTCGAAGACCTGGAAGTGACGCCGACGCAGGCCGGCGCGCGCGTGGTGGTCAATGCGCGCACCGGCTCGGTGGTCATGAACCAGGCGGTGAGGGTGAAGGACTGCGCCATCGCGCACGGCAACCTGTCGGTGGTCATCAACACCGAGCCCGTCATCAGCCAGCCGGGTGCGCTCTCGGGCGGCACCACGGTGGCGGCGCAGACCTCGCAGATTTCAGTGAACCAGGGCGGCGGCGCCATGCAGATGGTGCGCGGCGGTGCCTCGCTGTCGGACGTGGTCAAGGGGCTCAATGCCCTGGGCGCGAATCCGCAGGACCTGGTGTCGATCCTGCAGGCCATGAAATCGGCCGGCGCGCTGAGCGCCGAGCTGGAAATCATCTGAGGTCGCACGCATGACCGTCTCGAACATGAGCGCCGGCGCGGGCGCATGGAACACCTCCGATGTGGCCAGCCGCGCCGGCGCGCTCGACCAGCGCTTTGCGCTGGACGTGCAGGGCGTCGATGCGCTGCGCCGCACCGTGCGCGCGTCGCCGGAAGAAGGGCTGCAGCAGGTCTCGCGCCAGTTCGAGGCCATGTTCATGAACATGGTGCTCAAGAGCATGCGCGAAGCCACGCCTTCCAGCGGCATGCTCGACAGCCAGAGCCAGAAGGTCTACCAGTCGATGTTCGACCAGCAGCTCGCGCAGAACCTCTCGGGGCGCGGCGTGGGGCTGGCCGAGGCCATGCTCGAGCAACTGCGCCGCACCTTGCCTTCGGGTCCGCCCGATGCGGAGGCCGACGCCGAGATCGGCATCCGGCCGATGCTGCTCGAGCCGCGTGCCAGCGGCCTGCCGTTGTCTCCGCGCGCGGGCATTCCCATCGGCTCCGCACCCACCGGGCGTGTCTCCACGGCGGCCGACCTGGGCGTGTACCAGTACAGCGGCGAGCGCCGTGCGCCGGCAGCGAATGCTTCGCTGCAGGGCCAGGTCGACGAGTTCGTGGGCCGCATGGGCGCTTCCGCGCAGGTGGCCAGCACGGCCAGCGGCGTGCCCGCGCCGCTGATCCTGGCGCAGGCCGCGCTGGAGTCGGGCTGGGGCAAGCGCGAGATCCGCGCGGACGACGGCACGCAGAGCTTCAACCTCTTCGGCATCAAGGCCGACCGCAGCTGGAAGGGCCCGACGGTCGAGACCACCACCACCGAATACGTCGACGGCGAGCCGCAGAAGGTGCGCGCCAAGTTCCGCGCCTACGCCTCGTACGACGAAGCCTTCACCGACTACGCGCGCTTCATCACGCGCAACCCGCGCTACGCGAACGTGCTGGCCACCGACGACCCGCACGAAGCGGCGCACGGCCTGCAGCGCGCGGGCTACGCCACCGATCCGAAGTACGGCGAGAAGCTGGTTCGCATCATGCAGAAATTCGGCTGAGCCCCACGCGGCGCAGCCTTGCCCGGTAACGGCCGCCGCAGGCGCGGCACGCCTTTCCCCAACACTGGAATACACAGGAATTCCCATGGCAGAGATCGCAAGCATCCAGCAACGGCAACAGCAGCAGCCCGGCGCTTCCACAGGCGCGGGCCGCCTGGAGGTGGTGACGTTCAAGCTGGGCGAAGAGGAATACGGGATCGACATCCAGAAGGTGCAGGAGCTGCGCGGCTACGACGCGGTGACGCGGATCGCGAACGCGCCGGAGTACATCAAGGGGGTGGTGAACCTGCGCGGGATCATCGTCCCGATCATCGACATGCGCATCAAGTTCAAGCTGGGCGACCCGACGTACGACCAGTTCACGGTGGTGATCGTGCTGAACATCGGCGGTCGCGTGGTGGGGATGGTGGTGGACAGCGTGTCGGACGTGATCACGCTGTCGGCCGAGCAGATCAAGCCGGCGCCGGAGATGGGTTCGGTGCTGGACGCGGACTACCTGATCGGGCTGGGCACGCTGGAAGAGCGGATGCTGATCCTGGTGGACATCGACCGGCTCATGTCGAGCCAGGAAATGGGCCTCATCGAGAAGATGGCGGCCTGAGCTTTCTCCGGGCACCGCATAAAGAAGACACCAGAGGGTCCGACAGGAGACAAGCCACATGAAGAATTGGAATACGAGCCGGCGCCTGGGCGCCGGATTCGCGGTCGTGCTCGCGCTGGTGGTGCTGATCGCCGGCCTGGGCGTGCTTCGTCTGCAGGCCGTGGGCGAGGCCACGAAGGAACTGGCCCGGCAGTCGCTGGTGAAGGAGCGCCTGGCCTCGGCCTGGCACCTGGGCACCACCTCCAACGGCGTGCGCACCATCTCGCTGCTCAAGAGCACCGACGCCACGGTGCAGGACTACCTGAAAAAAGGCATTGCCGTCACCAGCGCCGGAATTTCCGAGACACAGAAGAAGCTCGAGGACATGCTGGTGTCCCCCGTGGAGCTGGCGCTGAGCGCCGACATCAAGAAAAAGCGCGGCGACTACGTCGAGCTGCGCAACAAGCTGCTCAAGCTGAAGGCCGACGGCCAGCCGGAAGAGGCCGCGAAGCTCACCGACACGCAACTGCTGCCCGTGCTCGAGACCTACGATGCCAGCATCCGCGCGATGGCCGCGCTGCAGCAGCAGCAGATCGACAGCACGGCCAGCGACATCGAAGCCCGGTACCAGTCGGGCCGCGTCTACCTCGTCGTGCTGGCGGCGCTTGCCCTGGCGCTGGGTTCGGTCATTGCATGGCTGCTGACGCGCGGGATCGTGCAGCCGATCGGCGAGGCGCTGCTCATTGCCGAGACCGTGGCGTCCGGCGACCTGAGCCAGGAATTCGAGACCGATCGCGGCGGCGACTTCGGCCGGCTGCTGCGCGGCATGGGCGACATGGAAGACACGCTGACCGACCTGGTGACGCGCATCAAGGCGTCGACCGACGCGATTGCGGTGGCGTCCCGGCAGATCGCGGCGGGCAACGAAGACCTGTCGTCGCGCACCGAACAGCAGGCCAGTTCGCTGGAGCAGACGGCTGCCTCGATGGAAGAGCTTACCTCCACGGTGAAGCAGAACGCGGACAACGCGCGCCAGGCGAACCAGCTGGCCGTGTCGGCCTCGGAAGTTGCCGTAAAGGGCGGCAGCGTCGTCTCTCAAGTGGTCGACACCATGGGCTCGATCAATGCGTCGTCCAAGAAGATCGTCGACATCATCGGCGTGATCGACGGCATCGCGTTCCAGACCAACATCCTCGCCTTGAACGCGGCGGTGGAAGCCGCACGCGCCGGCGAGCAGGGCAAGGGCTTTGCCGTGGTGGCTTCCGAAGTGCGCAACCTCGCGCAGCGCTCGGCATCGGCGGCCAAGGAAATCAAGACCCTCATCGGCAACTCCGTGGAGAAAGTCGAGGAAGGCAGCAAGCAAGTCAGCGAAGCCGGCCGCACGATGGAAGAGATCGTCGGCAGCGTGCGCCGCGTGACCGACATCATGGGCGAGATCACGGCAGCGAGCCAGGAGCAGACCTCCGGCATCGAGCAGATCAACCAGGCCATCACGCAGATGGACCAGGTCACGCAGCAGAACGCCGCGCTGGTCGAGCAGGCCTCGGCCGCCGCCCAGTCGCTGCAGGAACAGGCCGACAACCTCGTCAGGGCTGTGAGCACCTTCAAGATCGACGCCGACGAGGCCGTTGCCGTGGCGGTCTGACGAGGTGTTGTCCCACGCCCGCCTTTCTCCGAAGTTCGCCCTGCGCCTGGGCGCCGGCATTGCCGTGTTCTTCCTGCTGCTTGCGGCGGCGCTCGGCGTCGGTTTCCAGGCTGGCGCCGGCCTGGCGTGGGCCCGCAGCGCGATGCTGGCGATGGGCGCCGCATCGCTGCTTGCCGGAATTGTCATTGCGTGGTTCATCGCGCGCTCCTTCCACCGTTCCAGCCACAACGCGCTGAAGACCGCTGAAAGGCTGGACCGGGTTCTTCAAAACGTCAACGCAAGAGATTCCTGAAACACCCATGCGCTCATTTCTCAATCTACGGATCGGCACCCGCCTGGGTGCCGGCTTTGCCGCCGTTCTTCTGATGCTGGCCGGGGCCATCGGCCTCGGGCTACAGGCCATGGGCGACGTGCAGTCGCGGCTCGAAGGCATCGTCGAGGGCAACAACGTCAGGATGGCCGCGGTCAACACGATGTCGGACGCCGTTCGCGAGATCGCCATCCTCGACGGCAACCTGATCCTGCTGACCGAAGAAGCCGCCATGCGCGAGGAGTCGAAGAAGATCGCCAGCGCCCGCGAACGCTACACGGAAGCCCACAACACCTTGGAGAAGACGCTGACCGGGCCGGAAGGCAAGGCCCTGCTGGCCAGGGCCGACGAGAAGGCTGCGCTGCTCCTGCCGCTGAATTCCCAGCTGTCCGAGCTGGCGCTGCAGAACAAGAACGAGGAAGCGACGCAGGTCTTCATCACGAAGTTCCAGCCGGCCGTGCGGGGCGTGCTGGCCGAGCTCGATGCCATGGACGCCAGCGAAAACAGGCAGGCCCGGGCCGCCAACCGGGAAGCCGCCGAAGGCTATGCCTGGTCGCGCAACCTGATGCTCGCGCTGGGCGGCTTCGCCATACTGTTCGGCGCGGCCATCGCGTGGTTCACCACGCGATCGATCACGCGTCCGATCGGCGAGGCCGTTCAGGTGGCCGAGAAGGTGGCCGCGGGCGACATCACGTCGCGCATCGAAGTGCACTCGAAGGACGAGACCGGCCGGCTGATGGCCGCGCTGAAGGCGATGAACGAGAGCCTGGTTCGCATCGTGCGCGACGTGCGCATGGGAACGGACACGATCGCCACGGCGTCCAGCCAGATCGCTTCGGGCAACCAGGACCTGTCGTCGCGCACGGAGCAGCAGGCCAGCTCGCTGGAGCAGACCGCTGCCTCGATGGAACAGCTCACGAGCACGGTGAAGCAGAACGCGGACAACGCACGGCAAGCCAACCAGTTGGCCGTGTCAGCTTCCGAAGTGGCGGTGAAGGGCGGAAGCGTCGTGTCGCAGGTGGTCGGAACGATGGGCTCGATCGACGCGTCTTCCAAGAAGATCGTCGACATCATCGGCGTGATCGACGGCATCGCGTTCCAGACCAACATCCTGGCGCTGAATGCGGCTGTGGAAGCCGCCCGGGCCGGCGAGCAGGGTCGCGGTTTCGCGGTCGTCGCTTCCGAAGTCCGCAGCCTCGCGCAGCGCTCTGCAGCGGCAGCCAAGGAAATAAAGACCCTGATCGGCGACTCGGTGGAGAAAGTCGAAGAGGGCAGCAAGCAGGTGGAAGAAGCCGGCCGCACGATGGACGAGATCGTCGGCAGCGTGAAGCGCGTGACGGACATCATGGGCGAGATCACCGCAGCGAGCCAGGAGCAGACCTCGGGCATCGAGCAGATCAACCAGGCCATCACGCAGATGGACCAGGTGACGCAGCAGAACGCCGCGCTGGTCGAAGAAGCCTCGGCCGCCGCCCAGTCGCTGCAGGAGCAGGCAGGCAGCCTGTCGCAAGTCGTCGGCGTGTTCCAGCTCGGCCGCAATCAACTGGCCCTGGCCTGAAAGCGAGGCTCGGATCATGCGTGTCAATCTGCCGGTCACCGGCATCGAATACGAACTCCCGAAGGACGCCGCCCTGGTGTCCCGCACCGACCTCAAGGGTCGCATCACGTACGTCAACCCGGCCTTCGTCGAGGCCAGCGGCTTTGCCGTGGACGAGCTCATGGGCAAGGCGCACAACATCGTCCGCCATCCCGACGTGCCGCCCGAAGCCTTTGCCGACCTGTGGCAGACGCTGGGGCAGGGCCTGCCCTGGACCGGCCTCATCAAGAACCGGCGCAGCAACGGCGACTTCTACTGGGTGCTCGCCAATGTCACGCCGATCCGGCGCGATGGCCGCGTACAGGGCTACATGTCGGTGCGCAGCCGGCCCGACCGCGCCGACGTGGCCGAGGCCGATGCGCTCTACCGCCGCCTGCGCGAAGGCGGCGCCAAGGGCATCACGCTGCACCAGGGGCAGGTGGTCCAGCGCGGCTGGATGAACCCGCTGGCGCAGCTGCGGCGCATACCGGTGCGCCAGCGCGTGTTCGGCGTGACCACGGTGGCCGCGCTGCTGTCGCTCGGTTCGGGCATCGCGGGCTGGATGGAAGCGGGCCGGCTGGTCGCTTCCGCCGGTGCGCACAGCTGGCTGCCCGGTGCCGTGGCGGCCGGCGGCGTGGCCTTTGCGCTCGCATGGCTGGGGCTCGGGCAGTTCCTGGGCCGTACCGTTTTCCGTCCGCTCGACGAGGCCCTGCATGTGGCGCGGGCCATTGCCGGCGGCGATCTTGCCAAGTTCGAGATCCGTCGCGGCGACGAGATCACGGGGCTGCTGCGCGCGCTGAACCAGATGAGCGCGAACCTGTTCGCGATCGTTGCGGACGTCGGCACCAACGTGGCGGGCGTGATGTCGGCCTCGAGCCAGATCGCCTCGGGCAACCAGGACCTGTCGTCGCGCACCGAGCAGCAGGCCAGCTCGCTGGAGCAGACGGCGGCCTCGATGGAAGAGCTCACGAGCACGGTGAAGCAGAACGCGGACAACGCGCGCCAGGCGAACCAGCTGGCCGTATCGGCGTCGGAAGTGGCGGTGAAGGGCGGCAGCGTGGTGTCGCAGGTGGTCGACACCATGGGATCGATCAATGCGTCGTCCCGCAAGATCGTGGACATCATCGGCGTGATCGACGGCATCGCCTTCCAGACCAACATCCTGGCGCTGAATGCCGCGGTGGAAGCCGCACGCGCCGGCGAGCAGGGCAAGGGCTTTGCGGTGGTGGCAGCCGAGGTGCGCAGCCTCGCGCAGCGCTCTGCGGCAGCAGCCAAGGAAATCAAGACGCTGATCGGCGATTCCGTCGAGAAGGTCGAAGCCGGCAGCAAGCAGGTCGCGGAAGCGGGCCGCACGATGGAGGAGATCGTGGGCAGCGTGCGCCGCGTGACCGACATCATGGGCGAGATCACCACCGCGAGCCAGGAGCAGACCTCCGGCATCGAGCAGATCAACCAGGCCATCGCGCAGATGGACCAGGTCACGCAACAGAACGCCGCACTGGTCGAGGAGGCTTCGGCCACGGCGCAGTCGCTGCAGGAGCAGGCCGACGGCCTGGTCAGGGCCGTGCGCGTGTTCAGGGCCGAAGTGGCCGAGACCCATTAATTTCAAACCGGAGAGAACAGATGCTGACCAAGGCAAAAGACCCCTTGCAACAAGCCGCCTCGGCGCCGTCGCCTTCCACGGGCAGCAGCCGCCTGGAGGTGGTGACGTTCAAGCTGGGCGAAGAGGAATACGGGATCGACATCCAGAAGGTGCAGGAGCTGCGCGGCTACGACGCGGTGACGCGGATCGCGAACGCGCCGGATTACATCAAGGGGGTGGTGAACCTGCGCGGGATCATCGTCCCGATCATCGACATGCGCATCAAGTTCAAGCTGGGGGATCCGACGTACGACCAGTTCACGGTGGTGATCGTGCTGAACATCGGCGGTCGCGTGGTGGGGATGGTGGTGGACAGCGTGTCGGACGTGATCACGCTGTCGGCCGAGCAGATCAAGCCGGCGCCGGAGATGGGTTCGGTGCTGGACGCGGACTACCTGATCGGGCTGGGCACGCTGGAAGAGCGGATGCTGATCCTGGTGGACATCGACCGGCTCATGTCGAGCCAGGAAATGGGCCTCATCGAAGCCGCGGCCACCGCCTGATTTCTTGGCGCCCCGCCTTCTCCATCCAACGCCCGCACCATGAACTTCTTCTCGAACCTGCGCATCGGCACGCGGCTTGCCGCGGCCTTTGCCGTCGTCCTCGGACTGGTGGTGCTTTCCACCGCCTTCGCGCTTTTCTCCGCGCGCAGCAACGCGGAAGCCACGCGGGTGATGATGGAAAGCCCGCTGGCGAAGGAGCGGCTGATTGCCGACTGGTATGTGCTGACCTACTCGGCCATCGCACGCACGTCGATGATCGCGCGCACCACCGACGAGAGCTTGCCCGTCGTCTTCGCCGACGTCATCTCCGACAGCGTGAAGAAGGGGTCGCAGACCATCGCCAAGGTCGAGAAGCTGCTGGTGACGGACGAGGAGAAGGCCACCTTCAAGTCGATCATCGAGCTGCGCGCCAAGTACCAGGCGGCCAAGGAGGAAGTGGGCAAGGCCAAGGCGGGCGGCGACACGGTGGAAACCGCGCGCGTCTTCAAGGAGAGCTTCCAGCCCGCAGCCAAGGCCTATGAAAACCGGGTGCTCGAGCTGTTGGCGATCGAGCGCAAGGCCATCGACGACATGAGCGCCAGGATCGACGCGGCGAATACGCGCAGCTTCAACCTGCGGCTGTTCCTGACGCTGGCGACCGTGGTGATCGGCGCGATCCTCGCGTTCCTTATCTCGCGCAGCATCGTGCGGCCGCTGGCGCGCGCCGTCGAGGTGGCTGAAACCGTGGCGGCCGGCGACCTGAGCGTCGAAATCCGCGTGGAAAGCCGCGACGAGACGGGCCAGCTGATGCAGGCGCTCAAGAACATGAACGAGAGCCTGGCGAAGGTGGTGGGCGAAGTGCGTACCGGCACGGAGACGATCGCGACGGCTTCGGG
>NZ_JBXASW010000036.1:0-63495 GCF_058809745.1 Variovorax sp. MPBD4-3 | reverse complement strand
CACCCGGACCGCCCGCCCATGAGCTACGAAGCCTTCTTCCGCGAACGGCTGGAGGCGCGCTACGGGGCAGGCAAGGGGCGCTGCTGCTAGCCGGCGCTTCGTCTGCCGTTGTTCGTGTTCGCTTGACCCGCGCAGAATGCGGGTGATAGCCTGCCCTCGCCTCGCGAGGCGCAGGCTTTTCTTCGTCGAACACCAGCGAACAACACAACGCAACCCATGATTTCTTCCAAGCGCTCATCCTCCACCAAGCTCACCAACAAACCGGCGCCGCTGCGCTCCGTCTGCCACGGGGTGGTGCTTGCATGCGCGCTGCTGGCCGGCGGCAACGCCCTGGCCCAGAAGCCGCACCAGGGCGCGCTCGATGCGGCCACGCAATACAAGGACGAGGCGCTCCAGATGCTCGAGCGCATGGTCAACATCGACTCGGGGTCGGCCAACACCGAAGGGCTCGACAAGGTGCGCGAGATGGCCGTGGGCGAACTGCGCAAGCTCGGCGCGCGCATCGAGACCTTCCCCGCCGACCCGCACCCCGGCACCAACGTGGTGGCCACGTTCACGGGGCAGGGCAAGAAGAAGATCCTGATCCTCGCCCACATGGACACCGTGTTCAAGGACGGCACGGCCGCCGCCAAGCCCTTCTACGTCAAGGACGGCCGCGCCTACGGCCCCGGCGTGATGGACGACAAGGGCGGCGTGGTCGCGGGCCTCTATGCGCTGAAGATCCTGCAGCAGATCGGCTTCAAGGACTATGGGCAGATCACCTTTCTGCTCGACACCAACGAGGAGACGGGCTCCGTCGGCACCAGCGCGCTGATCGAGCGCGTGGCCAAGGAGCATGACGTGGCGCTGAACCTGGAGCCGGGCCGCCCGGCCGACGGCCTCGTGGTCGAGCGCAAGGGCTCGGCCACCGCGCTGGTCGAGGTGAAGGGCGTGGCCGCGCACGCGGGCGTGGCGCCCGAGGCCGGCCGCAATGCCGCGATGGAAGTCGCGCACCAGGTGCTGCAGCTGTCGAAGACGGCCGACCCGGTGAAGAAGACCACGGTCAACTTCACCGTGATCACCGCCAACGGCCCGACCAACGTGATTCCCGCCACCGCGAGCGCCAAGGGCGACGTGCGCGCGGCCACGCCGGAAGAGTTCGACCGTGTCGAGAAAGACCTGGTGCGCATCGCGCAGAACAAGCTGATTCCCGAGACCGAGGTGCGCGTGCGCCTGGTGCGCGGCCTGCCGCCGATGCCGCGCCTGCCCGCATCGGAGAAGCTCGTGAAGATGGCCGAGGGCATCTACGCCGAGATCGGCAAGAAGCTCACCATCGAGAGCAGCGGCGGCGCGGCCGACGCGAGCCTGGTGGCGGGCGTGGGCGTGCCGGTGCTCGACGGCTTCGGCATCGTGGGTGGCGGCATCCACACGCCCGAGGAGTACGCCGAGGTCGAGAGCGTGGTGCCGCGCCTCTACCTGCTGTCGCGCATGCTGATGGACCTGAGCGCGAACAACTGACCCGGTGCAGGCTGCCTTCCTCGCGGCGACGCGAGGCCGCAGGCTCAGGCGAAGGCTGAGGCCGCCTGAGCCAATTCCAGCTTTTCCCGTCGGCGCCGCGAAGAGACGATGCATGCCATCTCATTCGCGGAGCTTGCCGATGTCATCCGAACTCAACCAGATCGCCAGCTGGTCCTTGCGCTGGCGCATTGCCTTGTCGGGCGCGCTGTGCGTCGCGGCCGCGTTGTGCGCCGCGCAGCCGACCGACGCCAGCGCCCGGCTGCATGCCGAGCAGCGCTTCCAGCTGGCCCTCGAAGCGCAGTCGGACCGCGACTACGCCACCATGCTCGACATGCTGCGGCAGGCCGCCGACGAAGGCCATGCCCAAGCGCAGGAGATGCTGGGCATGGTGCTGCTGACCGGCCCGACCCTCTATGGCGCCGCCGTGAAGGCCGACCGCTGCGAGGCGCGCGCATGGATGCATCGCGCGGCGGCGCAGGGCAGCGCGAGCGCGCGGGCGCAGCTGGTGTTCCTGAACCGGCTGCGCGGCTCGCCCGAAGGGCGCAGCGCCTGCGGCTGAAGCCCGCGCCGCGGGCGGCTGGCCTTCAGGTCAGAATCGGGAGTTGATGGAACTCCGATCCCTGCGCTACTTCATCGCCGTGCTCGAGGCGGGCAGTCTCTCGCGCGCCGCCGTGGCGCTGTATGTTGCGCAGCCCGCGCTGACGGCGCAGATCAAGAAGCTGGAGCTCGAACTCGGCACGCAGCTGTTCGAACGCTCGCACGCGGGCGTCACGCCCACGGCCGCCGGCCTGCAGCTCTACCAGGATGCGCGCAAGCTGCTGTCGGATGCGAGCGCGATGCGCGATCGCCTGCAGCGTCCGCCCGAGGGGCCGGAGGGCTCGGTCACTGTCGCGGTGCCGTTCCTGCTGTCGTCGCTGCTGCTCGGCCCCGTGCTGGCGCGGCTCAAGCGCACGCATCCGCGCATCCGCGTGTTCGTCATCGACGACCTGAGCCTGATGGTGCGCAAGGCCATGGTCGACCGTCGCGCGGACATCGGCCTGCTGGTCGATACCGAGTACCTCAACGGGCTGGACGTGACACCCTTCGTGCGCGAGCCGATGTTCATCTGCGGCTACGACCCCGGCGGCGAAGTGGCCGCGATGACGCTGCCATCACCGGGCGGGAAGAAGCAGGGGCGGGGCAAGGCCGCCACGTCGCGGCGCCCCATGCTGCCGTTCGCGCGCGCTGCCGGGCTGCCGCTCGTGCTGCAGTCGCGCCGCTTCAGCATCCGCGCGAGCGTGGAGGCGGCGGCGAACGACTTGGGGCTGGAACTCAACATCGCTCACGAGCACGATTCGGCCCGCGTCATCCGCTCGCTGTACCTCGCAGGCGCGGGCTTCACGTTCTCGCCGGCCTGCGCGATGGCCGACGCGCCGCCTGCCGGCGGCGGCTGGCTCGCCGCGCGCGTGGTGCAGCCGGATCTGGCGCGCACCTACTACCTCGCGACCTCCTCGGCGCGCGAGCCAGACCCCGCAACGCGCGCCGTGATGCAGGTGCTGGTCGACGAGACCCGCGCGCTGATCGACGCCGGCCGCTGGGAGGCCGAGTTCCTGCCAGGCCGGCGCGGCAAGACGGCCGGGCCATAGTCGCGAGCGCAGGGGCTCGGGCTGGCCATCATCTTTTTTGATGGCCGCGCATCAGCAATCGGTATTTGTTGTCGGGCGCCGTCTGCGGCGAAAGTCGCCCGTACCGCGTGCTTGTGGCACGCGCATGAAGGAGACAACCTTGCTGCCCCCAGCCGCCCATGAGATCGCCAATGTCGGCGCGCTCGTATCCCGTGCCGCGCGCATCCACGCCCGGCGCCTTGCCGTCACGAGCGCGTCGCGCGCCGTCACCTACCAACAGCTCGAGCAGCGCTCCAACCGGCTGGCCAACGCGCTGTGCGGCCTGGGCCTGCAGCGCGGCGATCGCGTGGGTGTCTACCTGCCCAACTGCATCGAGATCGTCGAGCTGGAGCTGGCCTGCTACAAGGCGGCGCTGGTGAAGGCGCCGATGAATGCACGGCTCGCGCCCGTCGAGGTGGCCGAGGTCATCGCCAACAGCGAGGCTGCGCTGGTCGTCACCACCGCCGAGCGGGCAGAGAGCTTCCTGCCGCACCTCAAGGGCGCCGCGCCGCGCCTGCTGCTGCTCGACGCCGCCCAGGACACGCCCGCCTCCTACGAGGGCCGCATGGCGCTGGCCAGCGACAGCTTCGCCGCGGCGCGCGTGCATGCGGACGAACTCGCGGTGCTGCACTACACCTCGGGCTCCAGCGGCGTGCTCAAGGCGGCCATGCAGACCTTCGGCAACCGGCTCGCGCAGCTGCGCAAGTTCTTGATGCGCGCCGACAACCCGCGTCCCGGCGATCTGCTGGGGCTGGTCGGGCCGATCACGCATGCGTCGGGCATGCAGTTGGTGCCGGCCCTGTGCAGCGGCGCGACCATCCGCCTGTTCGCCGGCTTCGAGCCCGCGCGCTTCATCGCCGAGATGAAGCGCGAGCGCGTGACCCACACCTTCATGGTGCCCACCATGATCAACATGCTGCTGGCCGAAGTGCAGGGCCAGTACCGTCCGCTGCCCGACCTGCACCGGCTGGGCTACGGCGCGGCGCCCATGGCGCCGGCGCGCATCATGCAGGCGATGGACGTGTTCGGCCCGGTGCTCTCGCAGGGCTACGGCGCGGGCGAGACCACCTCCGGCGTGTGCGGCCTGAGCGTGGACGACCACCTGTTCGCGCGCGCCGCGATGCCCGAGCGGCTGGCCTCGTGCGGGCGCCCCTTCCTGGAATCGCAGGTCGACATCTGCGACGACGAAGGCCGGCCCGTGGCGGCGGGCGAGATCGGCGAGATCGTGGTGGGCGGGGCCGACGTCTTTGCGGGCTACTGGCGCGCGCCCGAGCTCACGGCCGAGGTGCTCAAGAACGGCCGCTACCACACCGGCGACCTCGCGCGCGCCGACGACGAGGGCTACATCTACATCGTCGACCGCAAGAAGGACATGGTGATCAGCGGCGGCTTCAACGTCTACCCGTCGGAGGTCGAGGCCGTGCTCTACCAGCATGCGGCGGTCGACGAGGCCTGCGTGTTCAGCGTGCCCGACGACAAATGGGGCGAGGCCGTGGCGGCGCACATCGTGCGCAAGCCCGGCGCCGTGCTCGACGCCGCCGCGCTCGATGCTTTCTGCGCCGAACGGCTCGCCGGCTTCAAGCGGCCCCGGCGCATCGAGTTCGTCGACGCGCTGCAGAAGAACGCCAACGGAAAGATCGCGCGCAAGGCCATCCAGACGCCGTACTGGGCCGGGCACGACCGCCGCGTGAACTGAGGAGCAGCGATAACACCATGAATGCCGAAACCACGACCCCCGGGCCCACCTTGGCGGCCGACGTGCGCGCGCCGCTCTTCGACGGCCCCTTCGAAGGCTCGCCGCGCGCGGCCGAACTGATCGCCCGCATCGGCGACTTCCTGAACGGCGAGCTTGCGGCGCTGGTGCATGAGAAGGGCATCGACCACGAGCACAGCCCCGACAAGGCGACGCTGCAGCGCGTATGGCGCCGCTCGCACGAACTCGGCTTCTACGGCATGACGCTGCCCGCGCAGATGGGCGGGCTCGGGCTCTCGCTGCTCGATCATGTGCTGATCAAGGAGTCGATCTATTCGAGCGGCTCACCGCTCGCGCCCCACGTGTTCGGCGAGCTCAGCGGGCCGCCGCGCGTGGGTGCGCTCGCGCGCTTCGCCTCGCCCATGCAGCTCGCGAAGTTCATCCTTCCCGTGGCGCAGGCCGAAAAGGCCATCTGCTTCGCGCTGACCGAAGCCGAGGCGGGCTCCGACGCCGGCGCCGTGCAGACGCTGGCGCGGCGCGAGGGCGACGTCTTCGTGCTCAACGGCCGCAAGCGCTTCATCTCGGGTTCGCCCTTCGCCGACTACGCGGTGCTGATGGCCTCCACCTCCGACAGCCCGGAGCGCCGCGAGGTCTCGGCGTTCTTCGTCGACCTGGGCCAGCCAGGCGTGGAGGTGCAGTCGGGTTACAAGACGATGGCCGGCCAGTCGACCACCGGCGACATCGTGCTGACCGATTGCCGCGTGCCGGCCACCCACCTCATCGGCGAGACCGGCCGGGGGCTTGCGCTGGCGCTGGGCCGCATTGCCGTCAACCGGCTGCTGCATTGCCCCGGCATGGTGGGCCTTGCCACCGTGGCGCTGAAGGACGCGCGCGACTACGCCCGCACGCGCCGCCAGTTCGGCCGCCCGATCGCGGAGTTCCAGGCCATCCAGCATTCGCTGGCCGACATGGCCACGCAGCTGGCCGCGGCACGCGCGCTGATGATCTCGACCGCGCGCCAGCTCGACGCCGGCGGCGACGCGCGTGCCGATGCCTCGATGGCCAAGCTGTTCTGCTCCGAAGCCGCGTTCCGCATTGCCGATGCGGCGGTGCAGATCCATGGTGGCGAAGGCATCGTGCAGGGGCGCCGCGTGGAGTTCCTGTTTCGCATGCTGCGCATGTACCGGGTGCTGACCGGCACCAGCGAGATCCAGAAGAACATCATCGCGCGCGAACTCATCGGCGAGGCGAAGTAGACGCCGCACAAAAAAATCCCAGGAGACAAAAGACCGTGCAAACCCATCTCACGCGGCGCGCGCTGTGCCGCGCGCTTGCGACCTCGCCCTTCATCCCCCTGCTGCCGCTGGCCGCCACGGCCGCGAACGCGGCCGACCACTGGCCGAGCCGGCCCATCAAGTGGGTCGTGCCCTACCTGGCCGGCACCGGCCCCGACATCGGCGCGCGCATCCTGGCGGAGGCGGCCGGGCCGTTGCTGGGCCAGCCGATCATCATCGAGAACAAGGGCGGCGCGGCCGGCAACATCGGCGCGCGGCAGGTGGCGCGCGCCGCGCCCGACGGCTACACCTGGATCTACTCGGCCGGGCCCATGGCCGCCAACGTCCGGATGTACAAGAACCCGGGCTACGACGCGATGAAGGACTTTCGCCACGTCATGCGCATCACCACGTCCGACGTGCTGCTGGTCGTGGGCGAGTCGTCGGGCATCGGGTCGGTGCAGGAGCTGATCGACAAGGCGCGCGCCAACCCCGGCAAGCTCGACTACGCATCGGGCGGCGTGGGTACGCCCTCGCACCTGGGCGTGGAGCTGTTCCTCCATGCGGCGGGCATCACCGCCACGCATGTGCCGTACAAGGGCGCGTCGGAACTGGTGAACGCGGTGCTGGGCAACCAGGTGAGCTTCGGCATGCCCATCTTCGCGGTGGCGTATCCGCACGTCAAAGGCGGCAAGCTCAAGGCGCTGGGCGTGGCGGGCGCGAAGCGCAACCCCGCGCTGCCCGAGGTGCGCACGCTCGCCGAGCAGGGACTGCAGGGCGTCGAGCTCACATCGTGGGGCGGCCTCTCGCTGCCGGCCGGCACGCCCGACGCGATCGCGAACCGCATCTACGAAGTGTTCAGCGGCCTGCTCAGGGAGCCGAAGGTGATCGCCGCGCTGACGGAACTGGGCAGCCAGGTCATGCCGTCGACGCCGCAGGACTACCTGCAGGTGATCCGCAGCGAGATCGACCTGACCGGGCGGATGATGAAGAGTGCCGGGATTTCGCCGCTGTAGCACGCTTGTCTCCTGTGCGTACGCACAGGCGGGTTTCAACGGAGGCCAGTGGCGCAAGGGCGGTGAGAGCATGGCGCGACAACACAGGAGCCCAAACCGATGAACGTCGCCATTCCACGTGTCGCAGCGCTGCTCGCGGCCCTCGTGCTCGCCGCGTGCGCGCAAACCCCGCAGACCTATGCCGACAAGGCCACCGCGCAGGCCGCCGCCAACGCGCAGCCCGGTGCGCGGCGCTCGCCGGCGCAGGTCAGCCCGGTGCCGGTCAACGAGGTCAGCCCGCAGATGCAGGCGCTGATCGCGGGTCCGTATCCGTCGCACTTCAATGCGGCGCCGCGCAACGCGGCCGAGTGGAAGGAGCTGGTCAACCGCCGTGCCGCGCCGGTGATCGCCGCGATTCCGGCTTTGAAGGAAAAGCTCGGCGTGTCCGTGCAGTCCGTGAAGATCGCGGGCGTGAACGCCTTCGTCGTCACGCCCAACAGGATCGCGCCGGGCAACGAGAAGCGGCTGCTGATGCATGTGCATGGCGGCGGCTATGTGTTCGGCCCCGGCGAATCCGCGCTGCCCGAGGCCATGCTGCTGGCAGGCTTCGGCGGCTACAAGGTGGTCTCGGTCGACTACCGCATGCCGCCGGACTATCCCTACCCCGCGGCCATGGACGACGCCATGGCCGTCTGGAAGGAGCTGCTCAAGACCAACAAGCCGCAGAACATGGCGGTGTTCGGCACGTCCACCGGCGGCGCGATGACGCTCGCGCTGGTGCTGCGCGCCAAGGCCGAGCGCGTGCCGCTGCCCGGCGCCATTGCGCCGGGCACGCCGTGGTCCGACATCGCGAAGATCGGCGACACCTACCAGACCAACGAATGGATCGACAACATCCTCGTCACCTGGGACGGCTGGCTCGGCCGTGCCGCGCTGCTCTACGCCAACGGCCGCGACCTGAAAGACCCGCAGCTTTCGCCCATCTACGGCGACTTCAAGGGCTTTCCGCCCGCGATCCTGACCACCGGCACGCGCGACCTGTTCCTGTCGAACACCGTGCGCACGCACCGCAAGCTGCGGCGCGCCGGTGTCGAGGCCGAGCTCAACGTGTACGAAGGGCAGTCGCACGCGCAATACGGCATCGATGCGAACGCGCCGGAAACGCGCGAGGCGTTCGGCGACATCGCACGCTTCTTCGACAGGCACCTGGGGCGCTAAGTAGGCAGGTCAGGCAAGGCGCCGTCCGACGCGAGATGCCCCGCGGGGCCGGTACGCTTCGCGCTCCGATTCCCCCCTGTGGAGGCACGATGAAGCGATCCCTGCGAACTTTCCTGGCCAGCCCGCCCGTTCTCATCGCCGCGGGCGCGGCGGTGGCCTTGCTCATTGCGGGCTGCGCGGTCTCGCCGCCCACGATCCCGCCGGTCAAGCAGGTCGATCTGCAGCGCTTCATGGGCGACTGGTACGTGATCGGCAACATCCCGACGCGGCCGGAGCGCAATGCCTTCAATGCGGTGGAGTCGTACACGCTGCAGCCGGACGGGCGCATCGACACGCGTTTTCGCTACCGCGAAGGCGCGTTCGACGGCCCGCTGAAGACGATGAACCCGGTCGGCAGCGTGGTGCCGGGCACCGGCAACGCGGTGTGGGGCATGCAGTTCATCTGGCCGGTGAAGGCCGAGTACGTGATCGTCGATGTCGACAGGGACTACCAGCTCACGATCATCGGCAGGAGTGATCGCGACTACGCCTGGATCATGGCGCGCACGCCGACCATTCCCGAGCCGGTGTACGAGGCGGCGGTCTCGCGGCTGAAGACGCTGGGCTATTCGACGGACAACCTGCGCCGGGTGCCGCAGCGCTGGCCCGAAGACGCCGCGGCAGCTGCGAAGTAGCCGCGCACGGGCGTTCAGCCGGGGGCTTGCGCGTTCAGCGCCGCGAAGCCGCGCGCCAGGTCGGCCGTGAGGTCGGCCGGCGACTCCAGCCCGATGTGCAGCCGCACGACCGCGCCGCGCCCGCTCCAGTCGGTCACGCTGCGTGCCGCGCGCATGTTG
The DNA here is from genome assembly GCF_058809745.1 of Variovorax sp. MPBD4-3. NCBI lineage: Bacteria > Pseudomonadati > Pseudomonadota > Betaproteobacteria > Burkholderiales > Comamonadaceae > Variovorax > Variovorax sp. MPBD4-3. The sequence goes on along the minus strand of NZ_JBXASW010000036.1, from coordinate 54,342 downwards.
GTCCATGCCACCAGGCTTTCATAGCCGCCCCATGAAGAGCCGCGCCCGAAGAGCGTGAGCGCGTCGACGAAGCGCTCGACCGCCGCGTTGCCGATGCCCGGCTGCAGTTCGATCGACAGCAGCCCGTTGGTGCCCTTGCAGTCGCGCTTCCAGAGGTGGTGCCCCGGGTGCTGCGGCAGCGCGGGGCAGAACACCGTCGCCACCTCGGGCCTGGCCTCGAGCCAGTGCGCCACTTCGAGCGCATGGCGCTCGTGCACCTGCAGCCGCGCCAACAGGGTGCGCATGCCGCGCAGCACCAGCCATGCGTCGTCGGGGCTCACGGTCATGCCGAAGGCGTCGCAGCGCTCGTTGAGCGGGCGCCATGCGGCCTCGGTGGTCGCGACCGTGCCCATCATCACGTCGGAGTGGCCGCCGAGGTACTTGGTCGCGGCCATCGTCGAGATGTCCGCGCCCAGCGCGAGCGGGCGGTACTGCAGGCCCGACCCCCAGGTGTTGTCCGCCGCCAGCAGCGCGCCGCGCGCATGGGCCAGCGCCGCGAGCCGGGGCAGGTCGCACATCTCGTAGACCAGCGAGCCGGGGCATTCGGCGTACACCAGCCGGGTATCGGCTTCGAACAGTTCCTCGATGCCGCTGCCGTCCGCCGCGAAGAAGCTGCTGCGGATGCCGTAGGGCGCGAGGAACGAAGTCACGAGGTTGCGCGTGGGCTCGTACACGCTGTCCGACATGAGCACGTGGTCGCCCGGCTTCAGGTACGACAGCAGCACCATGCCGATGGCGGCAAGGCCCGTGGGAAAGAGCCGCGTGCGGTAGGCGCCTTCGAGTTCGCTCACCGCGTCTTCGAGGGCGAAGGTGGTGGGGGTGCCGCGCGCGCCGTAGCTGAAGACGCGTTCCTCGTCGCGCCGCGCGCGGGCGTCGCGCATCGCGCCCACGCTGTCGAACAGCACGGTGCTGGCGCGCACCAGCGGCGTGTTGACGGGGGCGCCCCCGGCATACGAAGGCGTCTTGCCGGTGCGCGTGAGCCGGGTGTCGAGGGACTGGCCGGCGGGGTCGTCGTGGTGCGAAGCGGACATGGTTCGATGAAGGGCGAAAGTGGGCGGCAGGCCGCTATGTTGCGTCAATCCGCCTTGGCACCGGAAAGCTTGACGATGCGCGACCAGCGTTCGATGTCCTGGCGCAGCTGCGCCGCGAAGGCTTCGGGCGTGCTGGCCACCACCTCGCTGCCGCCGTCGGTGACGAGCTTGGCCACTTCGGGCAGGTGCAGGGTGCGCACGATGGCTTCGTTCAGGTAGGCCACGCGTTCGGGCGGTGTGCCGGCCGGGGCGAAGAAGCCGTACCAGTCCTCGAAGCGCGCGCCGGCGTAGCCCAGTTCTTCCAGCGTCGGCGCCTTGGCGAACACGCCGATGCGGCGCGGGCTGGTGACGGCCAGCACGCGCAGCTTGCCGTTCTGCACCATCCCCGCCACCGACGAGGTGGAGGTGACCAGGATGTCGACCTGTCCGCCGAGCAGGTCGGTCAGGGCCGGGCCGGCGCCCTTGTAGGGCACGTGGGTCATGGCGATGCCGTTGTCCTTCGACAGCACCACGCCGACGAGGTGCGACAGGGTGCCGTTGCCGGGCGTGGCGTAGGTCACCTTGCCGGGGCTGGCCTTGGCCTTGGCGGCGAGGTCGGCAAAGCTCTTGAGCGGCGAGTTGGCGTCCACCACGAGCGCGAGCGGCGCGGCGTTGATCTGCGTGATCGGGATGAAATTCTTGATCGGGTCGAAACCGGGCGATGCGTAGAGCGAGGGGTTCACCGCCATGATCGACACCTGCGAGGTGAGCACGGTGTAGCCGTCGAGCCTGGCCTCGGCGACGGCCTTGGCGCCGATGTTGCCGCCCGCGCCGCCGCGGTTGTCGACCACCGCGGCCTGGCCCATGACTTCCGGCAGGCGCGTGGTCACCAGGCGCGCCGTCGCGTCGTTGCCGCCGCCGGGCGGGAACGGCGAGACGAAGCGGATCGTCTGCGACGGAAACCCGTTGCGCGGCGCCAGCGTTTCGGCTGCAGCGGCAGCGGGCTGCAGGGCGGATGCCGCGAGCCAGGCGGCAAGCGCCGTGATACCGGCGAGACGGACAAGATGCGGGATGCGGCTGGCGAACGACATGACAGGACTCCTGGAATAGGAACGGACAAGGACGAACAGAAAGGGCGGCGGGGAAAGGCGGGCGTCAGCCCTGGGCGTGCGGCGCGGCGGCGGGTGGCAGCCGGAAGGCGGCGCGCTCCTGCGCATCGAGCTGCGCGACGAGGCCGGTCTCCCATGCGAGGTAGCGGCGCGCGGCTTCCTTGTTGCCGTCGTGGCGGTCGTGCACGAAGAACAGGTAGTCGATGCAGTCCGCGTCTGCGGGCAGCGCGGGCGTGGCCTCGACCGGCAGGCCGGCGGCGCGCCATGCGGCCATGCCGCCTGCGAGCAGCAGCGGCGCGGGAGCGCGGCCCGCGAGTTCGGATGCGGCGGCCCAGGCCGCGAGCGATGCGTCGTCGGCCACCAGCACGATCTGGCGCGGCTCGTGCTGGAGGTCGCGGGCCAGGCGCGGGCGGATCGACCAGCGCGCCTGCGGGATGTGGCCGGCGCGAAACTGCATGCTGCCGCGCAGGTCGACCAGCGCGACGTCGTCTTGCTCGAGCCGCGCGGCGAGCGTCCGCGCGTCGATGGCGGCCAGCACAGGCGCGGCCGGCGCGTCGGCGGGTGCCAGCGACAGTCCGCTTGCCAGCCCGCCTTCGAGCACGCTCGCGTCATGCCCCATCTGGCGCAGCCAGCTCGCGACGGTCGGCGCGCGCACGCCGTCGTCGTCGAACAGCACGAGGCGCGCGTTGCGCACGCCGAAATATTGGTCGCCGGCCTGCATCAGCTGGCCGCCGGGCGTGTGCTGCGCGCCGGGCAGGCTGCCGGCCGCGAATTCCTCGGGCGTGCGCACGTCGCACAGGAACAGGCTGCGCTGCGCATCGCCGGCCCACTCGCGCACGGTCTGCGCATTCACGCTGGGCACGCCGAAGCGGGCGGCCAGCGCCTGGGCCGCGGGGCGCAGGTCGGTGTTGCCGCTGTCGTCGGCATAGCGGCGCGTGCCGCCGTGCTCCAGCACATGGTCGCCGAGGTACCAGCCCTGCGTGCCGTTCTCCAGCGCGTAGACCGGGTTCGGCAGGCCCAGGTTGATGAGCGTCTGCGCGCCGATGATGCTGCGGGTGCGGCCCGCGCAGTTGATGACGATGGGCGTGGTGGTGTCGGGCACCAGCTGGCGCACGCGGTAGGCCAGCTCGCCGTTGGGGCAGCAGGTGGCGCCGGGGATGTTCATCTTGTGGAACTCGCTGACGGGGCGGCCGTCGAGCACCACCACCTTGTCCTTGCGCGCCAGCATCTCGGCGAGCTGGCCGGCGCTGACGCGGGGCGTGTGATATGCCTCTTCGGCCAGTTCGCCGAAGGTCTTGGAGGGCAGGTTGACGCCCGCGAAGAGCACATGGCCAGCGGCCTTCCAGGCACGGGCGCCACCCTGCAGCACATGCACGGCGCCGTAGCCCAGCGCGGCCAGTCGCGCGGCGGCGCGCTCGGCCACGTCGGTGTCGCCTTCGTCGTAGACCACCACGCGGACGCCGCGGCGCGGCACCAGGCGCGGCGCGTCGAGTTCCAGCCGGCTGAAGGGCAGGGGAATGCCGTAGAACAGGTGCGCCTCGCCGTACTGGCCGTGCTCGCGCACGTCGAGCAGCGCGATCTCGCGGCCGTCGTGCAGCCAGGTCTTGAGGGTCTTCGGGTCGATGAAGGAGGTCATGGGGGCAAGTCGTTGGGACGAACGAGGTCCTGCGAGGCCGCTGTGCGCGGCCCGCATGAAGAAAAAAGAAGGTTGGAGGGGGCGCCTCAGCGCCGCGTCTGCACGCCGATGCCCATGGTCTGGTACGTGCCCGCCGCCAGGTCGTAGGCGGTGCGGCTGTTCAGCGTTTCCAGTGCGCGGCCGTACATGTGCAGGTGGCGGATCACCTGCTCGCCCTGGATCTCCACCGAATGGATGTCCTCGGGCATCAGTGCGATGCCCTGACCCGGCGCCACCACCACGAGCGCGGTTTCCTCGAGCTTGCCCACGCCGGGCACGCTGCCGTCGTCGGTGCGCGCGTACACGCGGTTGTGCTCGGTGCCTTCCACGGCCGCGATGCAGGCCCAGGTCGTGTGGTTGTGCGGCACGATCTTCTTGCCGGGGCGCATGACGTTCAGGTAGAGCGCATAGCTCTGGTCCGGGTCCTCGGCAATGAGGTAGCGCGCCTGGTGCTCGCCGGCCTCGGGCGCCGGAAAGTCGGCGGCGCCCCAGTACTCGGCGTGCGCGGCCAGGTCCTGCAGGGAGGCGAGCACCGTGTCGAGCGTTTCCCGGGTCGCTTCAGCGCCGCCGATGGCTTTCTTCATGGTGGCGATGGACGCGGCGACGGCCTGCTTGCGTTGCTCGGACGGGGTGCTCATTCGGTTTCTCCAGTGGGGTTGCCTGTTTGGTGTGCATTCACTGTAGTGACGGCGGCGTGACGCAACAATCCAGGCGGCGCAAGAAACACATTAATAAAATTGATGCATGCCCACGCTTGACCTTGAACTCCTGCGCTCCTTCGCCGCCGTGGTCAGCCACCACAGCTTCGCGGCGGCGGCCGTCCACCTGGAGCGCACGCAGTCGGCCGTGACGCAGCAGATGCAGCGGCTGGAAGAGCAGATCGGCCATCCGCTGTTCGTGAAGCAGGGGCGCCAGAAGCGGCTGACGGGGCACGGCGAGCGGCTGCTCACCTACGCGCACCACATGCTGGCGCTGAACGACGAAGCGCTGCGCAGCCTGCGCCAGGGCCAGCTGGAAGGCAACCTGCGCATCGGCGCGCCGCACGACGTGGCCGAGACCATGCTGCCGCTGCTGCTGACCGAGGTGGCGCGCACCTCGCCGCTGCTGCAGCTGGACATCCACATCGGCCGCAGCCCCTACCTGATGACCTCGCTCAAGAGCGGCGAGGTCGACATGATCATCTCCAACCGCGCGGACGAGCAGTCGCAGTTCGAAGGCGTGGTGCTGCGCAACTCGCCCACCGTGTGGCTGTGCGCCGCGAGCTATGTGCACGACCCGGCCAAGCCGGTGCCGCTCATCATGGCCGACGGACCGAGCATCTTCCGGCGCATCGGCCACGAGGCGCTCGACGCGGCGGGCGTGGCCTGGACGCCGCGCTACACCTCGTCGAGCCTGATCGGCATCAAGGCCGCGCTGCGCGCGGGGCTGGGGGTGACGGCACGCGGCGTGGAGCAGCTCGACGCGGGCCTGCGCGTGCTGGGCGCGGGCGACGGCATGCCGCGCCTGCCCGACCTCGCCTACCACCTCTACGTGCGCAGCCACGTCGTGAACCCGGTCACGCGGCAGGTGTTCGAGACGCTGAAGAAACACCTGCGGCTGCCGCCCGCCGACGAATCCAGCAAGGGTTTCGCCGCGTAACCGATGTGCTTGCGTGCAACAACATCGGTCGGAGACAAGGGCATTCATGAACTTCTCATCTCGCGCGTCTTCGCGCCTCCCGAGGCCCTGGCTTCTCGGCGCGCTGTTCGGCAGCGCGGCGGCCTGCGCGCAGCAGAGCCATCTGCCGGAGATCCAGATCGTCGGCCCGCGCGATGCGGCCATCGGCACGGCCGACAGCGCGAGCGAGGGCGCGGTGGAGCGCGAGTCGTTCCAGTCCAGGCCCAAGCTGCGGCCCGGCGACATCGTCGAGGCGGTGCCCGGCGTGGTCGCCACGCAGCATTCGGGTGACGGCAAGGCCAACCAGTACTTCCTGCGCGGCTTCAACCTCGACCACGGCACCGACTTCGCCGTGACGGTCGACGGCATGCCGGTCAACATGCCCACGCACGGCCATGGCCAGGGGTATGCCGACCTGAACTTCCTGATTCCCGAGCTGGTGTCGGGCGTGCGCTACCGCAAGGGACCCTACTTCGCGCAGAGCGGCGACTTCTCGCTCGCGGGCAGCGCGTCGCTCGACTATTTCAGCGCGCTCGAATCGCCCTTTGCCGAAGTGACCGTGGGCTCGCACGACTTTCGCCGCCTGCTGGCCGCGGGCTCGCGTACCGTGCAGGACCAGACCTGGCTCGGCGCCATCGAACTCGAAGGCAACAACGGCCCCTGGAACGTGCCCGAGAACCTCAGGAAGACCAACGCCGTGCTGCGCTATTCGCAGGGCTCGCAGACGCGCGGCTTCAGCGTTACCGCCATGGCCTACAAGAGCCGGTGGACCTCGACCGACCAGGTGCCCGAGCGGCTGATCGACAGCGGCGAGCTGCCGCGCTTCGGCAGCCTGAACCCGACCGACGGCGGCAAGACCCAGCGCATCAGCCTGTCGGGCAGGTGGTTCGACAAGGGCCCGGGCGGCGACACCGAGTTCAGCGCCTACGCCATCGACTACCGCTTCGACCTGTTCTCCGATTTCACCTACTTCCTCAACAACCCGGTCAACGGCGACCAGTTCGAGCAGACCGACCGCCGCCGCATCTTCGGCGCGCAGGGCTCGCACGCGATGGCCAACAAGATCACCGGGCTCGACGGACTGCTGAGCTTCGGCGCGCAGTGGCGCGGCGACCGCATCGGCGAGGTCGGGCTCTACGACACCGAGGCGCGCCAGCGCCTGGGCACCTTGCGCGACGACAAGGTCTCGCAGGACCTGTTCTCCGTGTATGGGCAGCAGCTCGTCAACTTCAGCGACCGGTGGCGCGGCTACGTGGGCCTGCGCGGCGACGCGCTGCACTACAACGTGCAGGGCCGAGAGCCGGTCTATGGCCCGCTCAACAGCGGCAAGGGCCACGATTCGCAGCTGAGCCCCAAGTTCGGCCTGGCCTTCTCGCCCACGCCGGCGCACGAGTTCTATCTGAACGCGGGTGTGGGCTTCCACAGCAACGACGTGCGCGGTGCCGTCATCGCCGCCGACCCGCGCAGCGGCCTGCCGGCCGACCGCGTGCCCGCGCTGGTGAAGGGCCGCGGCGCGGAGATCGGCTGGCGCTTCCAGCCCGACGAAGACCTCACCGCCACGGTGGCGCTGTGGAAGCTCGGCCTGGCTTCGGAGCTGGTCTATGTCGGCGACGCGGGCACCACCGAGCCGGGGCGCGCGAGCACGCGGCGCGGGCTCGAGGCCACGCTGCGCTGGAAGTTCGACCGCGCCTGGCGCCTGGAGGTGGACGCCGCCGTGTCGCGCGCCCGCTTCAAGGGCGCGGCGCCCGAAGGCGAGGGCAACTACATCGACAACGCCGTCGAGCGCGTGCTGGCGGCCGGCATCACCTACGCCGAAGGCCCCTGGACCGCATCGCTGCGGCTGCGCCACATGGGGCCGCGCGCGCTCGACACGCTGAACAGCGTGCGCTCGCGCGCGGCCACGCTGCTGAACTTCGGCGCGCGCTATGCGGTCGACAAGCGCCTGACGCTGGGGCTCGACGTGTTCAACCTGGCGGGCCGCAAGGGCAACGACATCGAGTACTACTACGCCTCGTGCACCGCGGGCGAGGTGGCGGGCGGCACCTGCGGCGGCGGCGTCAACGACCGGCACATCCACCCGATGGAGCCGCGCAGCGTGCGGGTCAGCGCGCGCTACACGTTCTGAGCGGCCGCGACACAGTGGCCGCGCCCGTTCTGCTTGGCCCGGTACATCGCCTTGTCGGCGGTGGACAGCAGGTCCTGCGGGGTTTCACCGCCGCTGCCCAGGGCGATGCCGACCGACGCGCCGATCACGATCGGTGACCGCGCCAACTGCAGCGGCCGGGCGATCGCCTCGACGCATCGCCGCGCCAGCGCCAGGGCGTTCTGGTCCGCGGGCCCTTCGATGTCGGCGGCCAGCAGCACGAATTCGTCGCCGCCGATGCGCGCCACCGTGTCGGTCTGGCGCACCAGCGCCTGCAGCCGGCGCGCGATTTCCCGGAGGGCCTGGTCGCCCGCCTCGTGGCCGAGGGTGTCGTTGAGCATCTTGAAGCCGTCGAGATCGAGATAGAGCACGGCCACCCGGTGCGAATGCCGCCTGGCGCGCGCCAGCGCCTGCAGGAGCCGGTCGTCCAGCAGCTTGCGGTTGGGCAGGCCGGTCAGCGTGTCGTGATGGGCCAGGCGGGCCAGCGCCTCCTGGTTGTCCTGCAGCTTGGCCAGCAGCCGGTTGAATGCCTGGGTCAGGTGGCCGATCTCGTCGTTGCGCACCACCCGCAGCGGTGCGAGCGCGAGTTCGCCGCGCGTCATCCGGTCGGCCTGGTCGGCGGCGCGCAGCAGCGGGCGCAGCAGCCAGGCCATGATCAGGCCGATCACGACCAGCACCGCCGCCACCGCGGGCGCGCGCTGCTGCAGGATGAAGGTCTGCATGCGCCCCACCGGCGCCAATGCCTGCGCCACCGGCAGCCGCGCCACCACGAACCAGCCGCTGGTCGGCACCGACGCGATGGCGGAGATTTCCTCGATGCCCCTGGCGTTGCGGGTCGTTCCGCTGCCGCGGTAGCCGGCCATGGCCCGGTCGTGCAGGGGATTCACGCCCTCGGGCGGGGTGGGCGTGAGCGACATGCCGACGTCCGTGGAGGCCACGAAGATCCGGTCGCGCGGCGACACCACCAGGATGCCCCCGTCCTGGCCCACGCGCCCGCGCTGCAGGTGGTCGAGCAGGCCGTCGGCCGAGAGGTCCGCGGTGCCCAGCAGCACGGCGCTCACCCGGCCGGCGGCGTCACGCAGCGGCACGGCCATGGGCAGCACCGAGTGCCCGGAGGCGGCTGCCCGGGCCCGGCCCAGCGCCGGCTGCCCGTGGCGCGCGGCCTCGAATTCCGGATCGTCCGTTGTGAGTTGGCCCGCGCCATCGAGACGCCTGCCGGTGGCGTCGGCAACCTTCAGGCCGATCGGGAAGAGGGCGCTGAGGGTGCTGCGTTCTTCCAGCCAGGCCCGCAGCCGCTCGGGCCGGGCCAGGAGCTCGGGCGGCAGCGTGGCCGCCAGGCGCTCGAGGAACGAGAGGCGCTCGCCCAGGTAGTTGTCGACATCGCGTGCCACGTAATCGGCTAGGGCCGTCTGCTGCACCGCCACCGACCGGGTGAGGTCTTCCCGCAGGAAGCGGGTGAGCTGGGTGTAACTGGCGGCGGTCCCCAGCATGGCCATCAGCAGACCCATCACGAGCAGGCGAACAACCAGACTGTTGGCAGATTTTCTGAGGTTCACTCGGGCGGTGGCGTCGTGGAGCGGATGTTGCGGACTGTAAACGAATTACTTCATCTTTTACCCGAACCTTCTGCGCCGCCGCGACCGATCGGCCCGGGCTCCTGCCCGGCGAGGCGTGTCACTCCATGCGCACACCGTTGCGCAAGACGCCGATCGCGTCGACCTCCACCTCGACACTGTCTCCCGCCTTCATCCACACGGGTGGCGTGCGCTTGGCGCCCACGCCGCCGGGCGTGCCGGTGACGATCACGTCGCCCGCGGCCAGCGGCATGAAGGCGGAGATGTGCGCAATCTGCCGGGGAATGCCGTGGATCAGCTTGTCGGTGGTGGTGCGTTGCATCTCCTGGCCGTTGAGCCGCGTGACCAGCGTCATGACCTGGCCGTCGGCGATCTCGTCGCGCGTGACCATCCACGGACCGAAACCACCGGTGCGCCAGAAGTTCTTGCCGGCCGTCCACTGCGGGGTCGCGGTCTGCCAGTCGCGGATGCTGCCGTCGTTGTAGCAGGCGTAGCCGGCGATGTGGTTCCACGCATCGGCCTCGGCGATGCGCCGTCCGCCCCGGCCGATGACGATGGCGATCTCGCCCTCGTAGTCGAGCTTGCTCGACTCGGGCGGCAGCACGATATCTTCGCCGTGCGCCACCTGCGACTCGGCCACGCGCAGGAAGAGCGTGGGCTTCTCGGTGATCTCGCGGCCGGTCTCGCGCACGTGCTCGCCGTAGTTGAGTCCCACGCAAACGATCTTGCCGGGGTTGGGGATCACGGGCAGCAACTGCACTTCGCCCAGCGGGAGCGTGGCGTCGGCCTTGGCGATGGCGGCGGCGGCCTCGTCCAGCAGGCCGGCGGCAATCAGCGCCTTCAGGTCCGTCGCGCGGCTGCCGAAGATGCCGCGCAGGTCGGCAACGCGGTCCGCGCGCTCGCCTGTCACCGCACCGTAGCTGTCGATGCCGTTGTGTTGGTAGCTGATGAGTTTCATGGTCTGTCCGTGAGGCCCGCGAGGGCACGTGGTGGTTGTGGAAACGGGTTTACGCCAGGCGACCTCCAATGCGCGAAGCGCCCTCGGTGATCAGGTGAACCATCTTGTCGAGATCGACGATCGACAGGCGCGAGGTGTCGAAGACCAGCGAGATGGCGCCCCACGCGCCTCCATCGGCCTTCAGGATCGGCGCGGCGACGGCCGCGAGCTGCGGCTCGAGTTCGCCGATCGAGATGTAGTGGCCCGCCTTGCGGATCGCCGCGTAGTAGCGGCGGAACTCGCTCCACTCGGCGGGCAGCCCGCAGCGCACCAGCTCGCCGTGGCGGGCGTCGAAGACCTTGCGCAACTGCGCCGGCGCGAACGTGGCCAGCAGCACCTTGGGCGCGCCGCCCTGGAACAGCGGACGCGGCCTGCCGCGCCCGTAGGCCAGCGCGGGCGGCGCACCGCCCATCTCGCGGTGCGTGTCGAGCACCTGCATGCCGAACAGGCCCGAAGCGACGCAGTCGAAGCCGGTGGCCGCCACCAGCTCGCGCATCACCGGAATGCCTTCGCGCAGCACCGGGTCCGCCTTGCGGATGTAGTGGTCGAGCAGGATGATGCGCGGCCCCAGCGCGTAGTGCGAATCCTCCACGCGCTGCAGCAGGCCGGCCTCCAGCAGCAGCCGCACGTAGCGGTAGCCCGTGGGCAGCGACACGTCGAGCGCGGCCGAGATGTCGTCCGCCGTGCGTGTCAGGTGCGTGTCGTCGAACAGGTCGAGAACGCCCAGCATGCGGCCCAGGCTGGACAGGGATTTTTCCGGCACGCGATTTCCTCCAGGATGTCATGGCGCGACGGGGAGGTGTTGCGAGATGCGATCCAGATCGAGCCCCGTGCGCGCGACGCCGACGATATATCGGTCGGGCCGCAGTATCACCGCTTGCGCTTCCTGCGCGTCGAGCCAGTCGCGCAGCGGCGCGTCGGGCTGGTCGATGACCATCGCGTCGGCGCGTCGCCAGCGCTCGACGGTGGCGGGAGCGGCGGCCGCGAGCGCGGCGGGTTGGCCGATGACCGCGCTGCGGCGACCCAGCAGGTCGTCGAGCAGCCGTCCGTCGCAAAGGCGCGGCTGCGGAAACGGCCGGCCCGCGGGCGAGCCGGGCTGCGCGTCGAAGGCGCCTTCGCCCAGCACCTGCGGCGGCAGCTCGAAGATCTCCGGGCGGCCTGCGCGGAACTTCGCGTCGCGCTCGGCGGCCAGCGCCGGGTCGGTGGTCTGGATGATGTTGCCCAGCCGCACCGCCAGCTCGATGAGCGCGCGCACATGCGGTGCGCGTTCCGATTCGTACGTGTCGAGCAGCGCATCGGGGGCCTGCCGCGCCAGCACCGCTTCGAGTTTCCATGCGAGGTTGGCCGCGTCGCGGATGCCCGCGCACATGCCCTGGCCGAGGAAGGGCGGCGTCTGGTGACAGGCATCGCCCGCCAGCAGCAGCCGGCCCCGGCGCCAGCCCTGCGCAATGACGGAATGGAAGGTGTAGATGGCCGCGCGTTCCAGCCGCGCCTGGTCGGGCCGCACCCAAGGCGCAACCAGCCGCCACAACGATGCGGGCTGCACCAGCGCTTCGCGGTCGTCGCCGGGCAGCACCATGATCTCCCAGCGCCGACGGTCGCCGACCACGTTGCAATAGGTCATGGGTCGTGCCGGGTCGCAGTGCTGCACCGTGTGCGTGGGCAGGTCGACCGGCTGGGTGAGCACCACGTCGAACACCAGCCACGGCTGGCGCAGCCCGAGGTCGAGCATCGCGCTGCCCATGTGCCGTCGCACCGGCGAGCGCGCGCCGTCGCAGCCGATGACGTAGCGCGCGCGCACGGTGGACGCCCGGCCGCTGCCGGTTTCGCGCACGGCCAGGGTGGCGCCGTCCGCGTCCTGCGCGACGCCGGTCACCTCGCTGCACAGCCGCACCTGCACATTGCGAAAGCGCGCCAGGCCTTCGCGCAACACGGCCTCGAGCTCGGGTTGGTGAAAGTAGTAGTTGTTGGCGCAGCCGTGCGGCCCGAGCGCGGCGCTGCCGCCGCGTATCAGCATGGTCTCGCCCGCGCCGTTGACGAAGTGCATGCCCTGCTCGCCGGGGCGCGCGATGGCCAGGGCCTGCTCGCGCAGTCCTGCGCCCTGCAGGATGCGCAGCACCTCGCCGTCGAAGTGGATCGCGCGCGGCAGCGGGAACACGCCGGCTTCCCGCTCGAGCACCACCACCGACAGCCCCGCCGCGCCCAGCAGGTTGGCCAGCGTGGCGCCGGTGGGGCCGAGTCCGACGATCGCGACGTCGTGCATGTGCCGCGGCTCAGCCACGCTGGTCTTCTTCCATGCGGCGCGCCACCTCGGCCTGCCACTCGGCGCGGCTCATGAACTTCGGAAACCGCCTGGCGATGGCTTCCGCACGCCCAAGGATGACCTCGTCGGGCTGGGACAGGTCGACCGGTTCGCGCAGCGGCTGCTCGCAGTACCAGGGCGTGTCCATGAAGAGCTCGAGCCGGTTGCCCTCGGGATCGCGGCAATACACCGACACCGCGTTGCCATGCGTCACCGGGTGCATGTCGCTCGCGCCCTCGGCCAGCAGCCGGTCGTGGAACTGGCGCAGCGTGGCGATGTCGGGCACCCGGAAGGAGATCTGGTTGACCACGTTGAAGCCCGCATCGGCCGGCCGGCCGGTGGCGAGCACAAACTGGTGGTGCTCACGCGGGTCCCGGCTCAGGAACACCAGCTGCACCGCACCCAGGTCGCCCGCGTCGGTCTGCGTGAAGCGCAGGGCCTGGCGGTAGAAGCGCGCCATGCGCGGGAGGTTGCTCACGTACAGGCCGATGTGGCTGAACTGCAGGTTCGATGGGCTGCTTTCGGTCAATTCAATGTCTCCTGGCGATAAAGCGGTCCGGTATCCGGCTCTGCGTTGAAGAAATGATATTCAGATTATCGTATTTTGACAATACAACGCATTTATCTATCATTCGACCTCGTGCAAACGGCACGCAAGATCAACAGGAGACAAACCGATGAGAGTTCTGAAGATGACGGTCCGCCGCTGGATGGCCCTCGGCGTGATGGCCTCGGCCGGCGCAGTGGCCGGCGGCGCGGCGGCGCAGGCGGATTACCCGAGCAAGGCGGTGCGCATCATTGCCCCCTTTCCCGCGGGCAGCGGGCCCGACGCGAATGCGCGCGAGATCGCCGCCGAGCTCACGAAGATCCTGGGCCAGACCTTCTTCGTGGAAAACCGGCCTGGTGCCTCGAACATCATCGGCACCGAGGTGGCCGCCAAGGCGCCGGCCGATGGCTACTCGCTGTACATCGGCACGACCAGTTCGCTGTCGGTGGTGCCGCACCTGTACGCGAAGCTGCCGTTCAACGCCGAGAAGGATTTCGCGCCCGTCAGCCTGCTGGGCGTGCTGAACACCGGGCTCATCGCCACGCCCGGCGTCGAGGCGAAGGATGCGCGCGCGCTCATTGCGGCACTCAAGGCCAGGCCCGATTCAGTGGCGGTCGCGACGGCGGGCATCGGCAGCTATTCGCACCTGTCGGCCGTGTGGTTCAACAACGTCGCGGGCGTGAAGACCAACCTCGTGCCTTACAACAGCACCAGCCCCTACACCGATCTGATCGCCGGACAGGTGCAGGCCATGTTCGACGGCCTGCCCGCTGCGGCCGGAAGCATCCGCGCCGGCCGGCTGAAGCTGCTGGCCATCACAGGCAGCAAGCGGCATCCGAGCTTCCCCGAAGTGCCGACCTTCGCCGAGGCAGGCCTGCCGGACTACGCGCCCATCGCCTGGCAGGGCATCCTCGCGCCGGCCGGCACGCCCAAGCCCATCCTGGAGAAGCTCAGCGCCGCCATGCAGAAGGCCTGTCAGTCCGAAGAACTGGCGAAGAAGTGGCGCGACTACGGCGGTGAGCTGCGCTGCAACTCACCGGCGGAGTTCGCCGCCTTCATCCATGACGACCGCCAGATGTGGGGCCAGGTGATCAGGCAGGCCAACGTCAAGCTCGACTGACGCGCGGCCGGCCATCGAACGAGGAGGCACCTCCGGGTGCCCTCTTCGCGGCTATACGTTCTGCGCCGCCAGCGCATCGCTCGCCGGCCCCAGTCGGTGCGACCAGACGGTGATGCCGGCCATGGCCAGCACCAGGAAGCCGCCGAACCCCGCCAGCGTGGGCAGCAGCGGCGCATCGAAGTAGAGCAGCGCGCCGTACACCCCCAGCATGGCCAGGGAGGCCAGGCTTTCGTTGAAGTTCTGCACCGCGATCGACTGGCCCGGGTTCATGCGCAGCAGGCCGCGGCTTTGCAGCAGCGCATTCATCGGCACCAGCAGCAGGCCCGCGAGCGCGCCGATCGCCACCAGCAGCACGGCCGCGACGATGGGTTGCGTGACCAGGGTCATCAGCAGCACCGCGGCACCGAGCACCACGCCCAGCGGCAGCGCGCGCCGGGCGCGCGGCAGCGGAAACCAGCGCGATGCGCCCAGCGCACCCAGTGCCATGCCGATGGCCACCGCGATCTGCAGCAGCGCCCCTTGCGACAGCTTCAGCCCCAGCCGTTCGGCGGCGAAGCGCAGCACCATGAACTGCAGCGTGGCGGAGGCGGCCCAGAACAGGCTGGTGACTGCCAGCGAGATGCGTGCGTCGGGGTCGCGCCACAGCAGCCCCAGCGAATGCCTGAAGTCCCGCAGCAGCAGGCCCGGATGCGCCAGCGCCGCGCGATCGCGTGCCGGGGTGTGCGGAATCGCCAGCGTGCATGCCGCGGCCAGCAGGTACACCGCGCCAATGGCCACCAGCGCCTGGCTGCTGCCGACCAGCGAGCTGCCGAGCGCCACGCCGAACAGGATCGACAGCACCGTGGTCGCCTCGATCCAGCCGTTGGCGCCCACCAGCGCGTCCTGCGGCAGCAGCTCCGGCAGGATGCCGTACTTGGCCGGCGAATAGGCGGCCGCGCCCAGGCCGACCAGCGCATAGGCCACCAGCGGCTGCACATGCCAAAGCAGCAGGCCGCAGCCGCCGAGCTTGACGAGGTTGGTGGCCATCAGCACCCGGTCCTTGGGCGCGGCATCGGCCACCGCGCCCGCGAAGGCGGCCAGCAGCACGTAAGAGACGTAGAAGAACACCCGCAGCGCCGGCGTCATCCAGCCCGGCGCGTGCTGCTGCATGAGCAGGTCGATGGCGACGATCAGCAGTGCGTTGTCGGCCAGCGAGCTCAGGAACTGCGCCCCCACCACGGAGGCCAGCGCGCGCCGCGGGCGTGCGGCCAGACTCACGTGGACACGCCGCAAGGCACGCCGCAAGTCACGCCAAAGAAGTGCTGGCGGTAGCGCGGCGCGACGTCGTCCAGCCGCAGCATGAGCGGGAGGTCGGCGGTGTTGAAGGCCGCGTCGAGCGCGGGCGGCCCGAGCAGGCGGGCACCGCAGCGCAGGTAGCCCTTGATGAGCGGCGGCGCGGCGGCGCCGCTGCAGGCATCGGCCTCCAGGTCGGTGTCCAGCGGCAGCGCGATGCGCGGCTCGACACGCCAGCGCTGTTCGACCAGGTGCGTGCGGCACAGCCGGTGCCACAGCCGCGCGGCGGCCAGGCCATGGTCTTCCATGCCGATGCTGGCGCAGCCGATCATGGTGTCGAGCCGGTGCTCGACCATGTACTGCCCGAGTGCCGTCCACAGCGCCATGATGACGCTGCCCGAGCGCCACCCGGCATCCACGCACGAGCGGCCCAGCTCCAGCGCGCGGCCGCGCAACGGCATGAGCGGGGTCAGGTCGAACTCGGTGTCGGTGTAGAAGCCGCCCGCGCGCCGCGCCGCATCGGGCGTCAGCACGCGGTAGGTGCCGATGAGCGGGCCGGGGCCGTGCTCCGGGTCGATGGCGCGCACCAGCAGGTGGTCGCAGAAGGGATCGAAGCGGTCGGCGTCCAGCCCGGGGGGCGTGCCTTCGGGCGGTGCCAGGTGCGCGCCCATTTCCTGCGCGAACACGCGAAAGCGAAGCCGCTGGGCGTCGCGCAGGTCTTCCTCGCAGTCGGCCCAGCGCGTTTCCAGCACGGGTGCGTGCGCGGCGGGCCGGTGGATCTGAAAAGCGTGCGGGGCGATGGTTTCCGTCTGCATGCTGATCTCTCAGTTGGAAGGCGGGTACCGCTCGACCAGGCGGTTCTGCCGCCGGTTGAGCCGTGCCAGCGCCAGCAGCCCGATCGGCCGCACGCCCCTCCTGCGCTGCGCGGCGCCGATGGCGAACAGCAGCCGCTGCTTCGCGAAGACCATGCGAAAGCCCTGCAGCACGCCGATGTCGGGGTCCCAGGCCTCGATGGCCTCGGAGCCCGCGCCGTTGATCTCCATGATGGTGAAGCCGCGACCGGCGGCCAGCTCGCGCAGGCTGTCGAAGCGCACGTCGAAGCGGCCGAAGTGAAATGCGGGCATGTCGCGCGCGATGGCATCGACGGCGCGCGCGAGCTCCGGCGTGGCCAGCGCCGCGCCGTTGCGGTAGAGCCCGCCGACGCGGGTCGAGCCGATGGTGGCCAGCCGCACGTGCTGCCCGGCGGCGGGCACGCTCGCAAGCGGCACGCGGCATTCGTGGCGCGGCGAACGCGCGATGCGGCGCGCGCGCGTGTCGGCCGCGATGAGTTCGCCCACGGTGCTGCGGCCGTCGCCGGTCACGCGCGGGAAGTAGCGCAGCGCCAGGCCGATGATGCGGCCCTCGTCCGTCACCGGATCGCGCGCGTAGAAGATGCCGGCTTCGCCCTCCTGCGGCAGGTAGCGCTGCAGCACCACCGTCTCGTCGCGCGGGAACACCGCGAGGTAGGCCCGCAGCGCGGCCATGTCGTGCAGCAGGCGCACGCCATAGCCGCACAAGCCGAGGTTGGGCTTGACGACCACCGGGAAACCGAAGCCGGCGCGTTCCATGGCCTGGCGCAGCGCGGGCTCGGTGGCGGTGTCGTCGTTGCGCACGGCGCAGTGGTCGGCAGTGAAGGAGCGCGCGAGCGGGCCCATGCCGTCGAAGTACTCGAGCTTGCCTTCGCCCACCAGGCCGCCCGACGTGAGATGGGGGTTGGCCGCCGACGGCACGGTGACGCCGCCGTGGCGCACCGACAGCCACAGCCACTGCACGACCAGCGGCACGCAGATGAGCCACTTGGGCATGCGTTCGAGCAAACTGCATTCGCGCACCTGCGACAGGCGGCGCGCGTCGGGGCCGATGTCGAGTTCGGCGGCCACTACCCGTCTCCCAGCGGACGGCGGGCGACGAGGCCGACCGCGGCGATGCGGTCGATGTGCGCGTACACCGGCCGCTCCAGCTCCTCTCCGAACACGTCGGGGTCGATCTCCGCATACGACCACTCGAAGCCCGAGGCCGCGAGCAGCGGTTGCAGCTCGCGCAGGAAGGGATCTTCGCCGTCCACCATGGCCACGCCGGTGTACAGCAGCAGCCGGCCGCCCGGCGCAAGACGCTTCAGCGACTCTGCCGCGATGCGCACGCCCAGGGCCCGCCCGAGCCGCGCGCCGCCGTGCCGGTAGGCGCGCTGCGCGGCGTCGTCGAGGTAGGGCGGGTTGGAGATGATGAGGTCGAACGTGCCCTGCACCGCCGAGAGTGCATCGCCCTGCGCCAGCGCCACGGGAACGCCGGCCGCCTCTGCGTTGACGGCGGTGTATTGCAGCGCAAGCGGGTTGATGTCGTTCATGACCACCGTCGCCGCCGCGCCGGCTTCGGCCAGCGCACGCGCCGCGACGATGCCGCCCGCACCGCTGCCGCAGCCGATGTCCAGCACGCGCAGCGGGACTGCGCCCCGGGGCTTGAGCGCTTGCAGGGCATGGCCGATGAAGCGCGCGAAGCGGCTGGTGTCGGGGCCGAAGAACACGGCGTTCTCTTCGACCGTGGGGTATGCCGAGTGGAAGAACAGGTCGTCGCCGAGGCTGGCGATGCGCACGGTGCTGCGCAGCAGCGAAGCGTCGCGCCGCACGATGCCGGCCTGCTCCATGCCGGCCAGCAGCGCGGGCGGCAACGCACCCGCTTCGAACGGGAGGTTCCAGCCGAAGACGTCGCGCAACGTCGAACCCGGCTCACGACCGCGTCGCGCGAGCACGCGCTGGTGGGTGAGGGGGGTGACGGTGGTGAAGCGATAGCCCGTGGCCGCCACCTGGCGCAATACGCCGGCGGCATTCAGCATGCGGCGGCCTCCTCGATCTGCAGTTCCGCCGCATAGCGCGCGAAGCAACGCGCCCCGCAGGCCAGCCGCATCAGCGCGCCCTCGGCGATGAACTGCCCGCAGGCCGGGTCTTCCGCGACCAGCGGCCGGATCACTTCGCGCAGCCAGGCGCGTGCATGCGACACGTCGAGCGCCGCATGCAGGTCGAAATAGGCGCGCGCGCGGCCGCTCAGGCCCAGCCGGCGCATGCCGGCCGCCACCTTCTTCACGCGGCCCGGCGCGGTGAGCTCGATCACGCCGAGCGCGCCCACGGCGTGGTACGCATAGCGCCGCGAGGTCGCAAGACCCACCATGGTGTTGGCCAGCGCGAGCGACTCCCACGCCGTGGTGTCGATGGCCGGATGCAGGTCGAGTTCGCGCACCATCTGCTCGAGCATCTGGCCGTGCATGGCGCCTTGCTTGCCGTGCCCCATCTCGTCCCAGAAGTTGCGTGCGCACTCGAGCTTGGGCTGCGGCGGCAGCTTGACCTGGGTGAAGGCCAGCAGGTCTTCGAAGCCCGCCTCGCCCGCGGCCTCCTGCGTGAGGAACCAGCGCATCTGCGCCAGCGTGGCTTCTTCCGCCAGCCAGTCGAACAGCGGGTGGTGCTGGCCGGGGCCGGTGCGCTCCAGCGTCTCGAACCAGCTCGCGAAGTGGTCCGCATTGCCGGCCGCGGCGGACGCCGCCACCTGCACCTGGCTGCGCAGGGCTTCGAGGAAGTCGCCTTCCAGCAGCCGGTGTTCGTGCTCGCGCGCGAGGTCTTCGCGCCACTGCGGGGAAGGAGTGCCCGGCTTCAGCCGGGCGGCGTTGAAACGGGCGAGGCGCCGGTGCAGCAGCCGTTGCGCGGCCGGGTCCGTGATGTCGTCTGCGGACATGGGCGATCCTTCTCGGGCGGTGGAGGAAAGGGGCCAGCGTGCGCTCTTGCGGGGAGGCTGTCCGTCAGACGGGGTCTACACATGCGTTCCCGCAATGGGGCATGCGGATGGGTGCGCTATGAAAAAGGAAGCACCTTGACGTCGAACACGCGCTCGCCGAGCCAGATGGCCGCCACCAGCACCGCCAGCGCCGAGCCGCCGCGCAGCACCAGCGGCGGATAGCGCTGCCAGTTGCGCAGCGCCAGCAATGCGACGAGCACCACGGCCACGACCATCAGCTGCCCGGCCTCCACGCCCAGGTTGAACTGCAGCAGTGCGATCACGAAGTCGCGCAGCGGCAGGTCGAGCTCGGCCAGCGCGCCCGCGAAGCCGAAGCCGTGGATCAGCCCGAACAGGAAGCTGAAGAGCTTGCGGCGCCCGCGCAGCACCGGGTAGATGTTGTCGATGGCCGCCAGCATGATGGTGATGGCGATGCCGGGCTCGATGATGCGCGGCGAGATGGTCACGATCTTCAGCCCCGCGAGCGCCAGCGTGATCGAGTGCGCGATGGTGAACATGGTGACGATGCCCAGCATCGGCCACACCGCTTCGCGCCACGCGAGCACCGGCTCCCAGCCGTCCGCACGCCGGCGCAGCACGGCGGGCAGCAGCAGGCAGATCAGGAACAGGATGTGGTCGTAGCCGATGAGGATGTGGTGGATGCCGTCGCGAAAGAAGCCGCCGTCGGCCTGCGCCGCCGCATCGGTGCCCGCCGCGCCGGCCTCACCGGCATTGCCGGGCCACGGCAGCGAAACCGGCCCGGCCGACGGGTCGAGCGAGCGCACCGTGGGCTGTGCGCTGGCGGCGTCTTCCGCTTCCATGCGCAGCAGGCCGCGGTGCGTGGGATCGACCTCGCGGAACAGGCGGTAGTCGATGTCGAGCGCGGCGCCCGCCTTGCATGGCGCCTGCAGCCGCAGCACGAGGTAGGCGCCGTCGATGCGGTCTTCGACGGCCGGCGGCTGCGCTTCGGCCAGCACGCATTGGCCTTGCTGCAGGCGCAGGCGCGCCAGCGCATAGGCGCGGATGTCCGCAAGGCGCGTGCGCACCTCGCCCCAGCTGAGCTTGCGGTCGGCGTTGGTGTCCAGGTCGAGCATCGCGTCGAGGTCGCGCAGCGCGATGTCCCAGCGCAGGTCGATCGTGTCGCCCTTGCGCTGCAACTGCAGGTAGGCATCGCTCGCCTTGTGCGCGTGGGCCGGCGCCGCGCCGAGGAGCAGACCGACCAGCATCAGCATGGCGAGCACGGCCAGCCCGGCGCGTTCAAGGCGTTGCATCGACACGCGCATCCTTCAGTCCGATCTGTTGCATCAGCGCCTTCACTTCGTCGCGCGCGGTGGTGTCGTTGGCGGCCGAGGCGGCTCGCGCGAACACCAGGAAGTCGATGGGCTCGCGCTGCAGCCTGAGGTTCAGGCGCGCGAGTTCGAGCGCGCGCTTCGGGTCGTTCTGCACGTCGAGCGCGAACATGGCTTCCTCGCGTGCATGCAGCGCGGTGGTGCCGGGGCGAAGCGCGGCGGCCTCGAAGCGCTGGCGCAGTTCGTCGGCTTCGGCCTGGGCGCGCTTGTCGCGCGCCGCGGCGCCGGCAATGGCCAGCCGAAGCAGCACCGCGTCGCTGCGCGCCTCGTTGGCCAGCAGCCTCGGGATTTCGGCATGGCGCCCGGCGCGCTGCAGATAGTCGCTGTAGGCCAGCAGCAGGTAGCCCGAGCGTTGCGCCGCCACGGCCTTGCGATAGGCGGCGTCGGCTTCGGCCTGGCGGCCCGCCAGTTCTTCCACCTCGGCGACGCTGGTCAGCAGCCACTGCCGCGTGCCGGCCTTGTCTGCGTCGCGCAGCGCGGGGTCTGCCAGCAGGGCCTGCAATGCTTGGCGGGCGTCGGCGTGGTTGCCGCGCAGCCCGGCGTTTTCCGCGAGGCAGGCCACGCCGTAGAAGGCGGGGCCCGATCGTCCGAGCGAGCGGCAGGCGGCGTCCGATTCGTTGTAGCGCCCGCGCACGCGAAGAATGGTGGCCAGCGTGATCCACGCCTGCGCATCGTTGGGGCGTCTGGCGAGCGCCATCCGCAGGGTGGCTTCGGCACCGTCGAAGTCATGCAGGAACTGAGCGACCGTGGCGCGCATGACCAGCACCGCGGGTGGGATCCGGGCCGGCGGCGTGGCTTCCCAGGCCTGCAGCGCGCCCATGGCGTAGCCGGCGTAGCGCGCGTCGCCCTGTTCGCGGGCGAGGTCGAGGTAGGTGGAGGCCGCCGCGATGGCCGTGGCCTCGTCGTTCGGCCGCTGCGCCAGTTCACGGCGCAGCCGGCGTTGTTCGCCCGACCAGCCGGCGACGACGGGCAGTGTCTCCACCACTTCGTCGTCGCTGGCGGGCACGCGCGGCACCGCGTGCGTTGCAAAGGCGGCCAGCGCGAGCACGGCGCCTGCCACCCATGCTGTCGCGGATGCGGTGCGGCGCATGTCGGCTACTGCGTGGCGACCGGCTCTTTGGTCTCCGACGTCGGCGGCGGGTCGAAGACCGCCACGTTCGCCGGTTCGCTCGTGTCGAGCATGGTGGCGACCATTGCCTGCACATAGGCGATGAACTGGTCGTAGGGATCGGCCTGTGCGGGCGGCGGATTCTGCGGCGGGTTGTTTCCGCCGATCGGGAACGGGTAGAACCCGCCCCCGCCGCCACCACCTCCGCCGCCGCAGCCGGCAAGGGCTGCGGCCAGCAGCAGGGCGGCGCCGATGCGATGGATGTTCCGGTTCATGCCGTGCTCCCGTTCATGGTGCCGCTGCGGCGTTGACGGCGCCGGGCAGCGGGGTGTTCAGGTAGGGGAACGCAGCCGGGAACTGCGACGGGCTCTGCAGCGCGCCGTCGGTGATGGCCGCGCCGCCGGCCGGCGCATCGGCGGGCTTGCACCCGACCTTGAGCGCGTCGTTGGCACCCGTCAGCACGCACAGGGCGCCCATGGCCACGCGCAGCTCGATGTCCACCACGTCGTCGCCCGGGCGTCGCCCGTTCGGGAAGCCCGCGTTGTCGCCGCCGGCCACGCCGAGGTTGCTCTGGCTCGCCATCGCCGTGGGCGCGATGCTGGTGTTCAGGCGCAGCATTTCCGAGGCCTTGACGTTGGCGGGCTTGTTCAGGCCGTCGATGCCCGTCAGGAAGGCCGCGACCAGGTCGGTGCGCGGGAAGTTCGTGGGTGCCGGTGCGCTGGGGTACAGCGACTGGATCAGCGCGGGCAGCGTCGGGTTGGTCACGTAGGTGGCGAACTGGCCGTCGTCCATCGGCTTGGAGCTGTTGAACGCGTCCTTGTCCTTCAGGCCGATGACCACTTCGTTGACCAGCGGCATGCCCAGGCGGGAAACCTGCGCCCATGCGCCGCCGTTGAGCGTCGTGGTGCCGTGGCCGCTCTTGGGCGGGCTGGCGATCAGGCGGCCCTGGCGCGCGCTGGCCGTGGTCCAGCCGCCGATGATCGGGCCGGTGCCGCCCGCGGTGAGGCAGGAGATCGGCACCTCGAGCGCCAGCGTGCTGACGTTGCGCGTGGCCAGCGTGCCCGCGCCGTAGGCGCTGGTCGAGCCGAGCGGGTTGAGATTGATCAGGTCGAACACCTGGCCCAGCGCGACCGCGAACGGGTCCTGGCGCTGGCCCGCGAACACGCGGCCCCCCGCGGCGCAGCCGGGGATGTTGATGTTGTAGATCTGCTGGGCCGCATAGGCGGCATAGCCGTTCGGGCCGCCGAAGGTCTTCTCGCCGATGTTGTCGGTCGGCCGGTCGAACACGGTGTTGCCGTTGGCGGCATTGGTGACGGCGGCGGCCTGGCCCTTGCGGCGGTCGCCGCGCACGACGGTGAGCGTGAACGTCTCGCGCAGGTTGCTCGTGGCCTGGTTGGGCGCCGAGATCTGGCCGGCCTGCACCAGCGGAATCGAGACCTGCTTGCCCGAGATCGGCAGCTGGATGTCGCGCAGCGTGTTGGTGAAGCGGAACTGGAAGGTCAGCGCTTCCATCGCGCTGCCGGTGTTGTCGATGTGGATCTCGTACAGCCCGTTCGGATCCATCGAGTAGTAGTTGGGGCCGCCGTACGCGCCCTGGTCGGGCTGGTAGTTGGCGATCAGCGTCACGTAGTCCTGGCGGTTGGGCTCGTAGCTGCGGAACATGTAGAAGTCTGTGCCGTCGAGCTTGGGCATCCCCGCGATCGAGGGCGCCTCGCGGTGGCTGGAGGCGAATGCGCTCACGGCGGCGAGCGCACTGAGCGCGAGAACACAGGCCTGGACAGGCGTTTTGGACAATCTCATCGACGTCACCTCGGTAGTGAAAGTGTTGGAATGGGCACGGACGACTTGCGCGGCCGCGGGCCGGCGCTGTCTGAGTACGGCCAACAAGTTCAGCTGGATGCGTCGAAGCGGCTAGGTGCTTGCTCGCTTGCCAAGCCCGCCGTTGTGGTGCAGACGCACGCGGGCGCGGTCTGGAAGGAGCGCGGTCAGGCGCGCCGTCGGCGCTCAGGTCGCCCAGATGCGCGGCGTGGCGCTCGGCAACTGCCACAGTTCGCCGCGCCATGCCTGCCACACCTGGCGCAGCAGCTGCATCGCGGGTTCGACCACTGGCGCCAGCACCCGCAGCACGACCACCTCGGCATGCGGGCTGGTGGCGCCGGCGCTGCCGTGCAGCGGGCCGGCTTCCAGCAGGCCGCGCGCATGCGCCAGCAGCGCGTCGCGGCGCGCGCGCGCCAGCGGTGAACCTGCCACGAAGAACAGCGAGGCCATGCAGCGGTGGCCGCCCAGGCCCAGCGGGCTTTGCAGCAGCCGATGGTCGGCCGCGTCGATGCGGCCACGCTCCAGCCACACGCCCGGCACTTCGATGTGCTGCAGGTAGGTGCCGCGCTCGAAGGGCTGGCCGGCGTTGGGCAGGCCGAGCGCGGTGACGTCCCAGCCGATCAGCTCGGCGCCGGGCGCCACTTCGATGCTCAGGCGGTTCTCGGCCCGGCAACCGCTGTAGCAGATGGCTTCGAGCGGCAGCCATTCGAGCCGCGCACCGGCCGCGAGGCGAATGCGGGTGCGCTGCAGCGCCAGTTCGCCTTCGGAGCGGTAGAACCGCGAGGCACCGGGCGTGGTGATCAGGCCATGGCTGCCGTCGGCAGCCTCGATGTCGATGTCGAGCGTGTCGCCGCCCACCAGCCCGCCCGGCGGGTGCACCAGCACGTTGTGGCAGACGGCGTCGCCCTCGGGGTAGAGGCTCTGCAGGATGCGCAGCGGGCCGTCATGGCGAAAGCGGGCGACGGTGCGGGCGGCTTCTTGTGTGTAGGCGAGATGGAGACGGGCGTGCCAGGGCATGCGGCGAGTCTAGTGCGCCCGCTTTCAGGTCTTCCAGGCGCCGTCGTGCGCGGCGCTGGCTTCGTCGACGAGAGCGGGGCCGATGCACTCGATCGGATGCGGCGAGGCGCGGAACACGTCGCGGCACGACAGCTCGGCGTCGCGCTGGTCCTGCCGCTCGCCGCGGAACACGCGCAGGCGCTCGGCGTCGATGCCGAACACCACCCGGCCGATGTTCGACCAGAAGATCGCGCCCGCGCACATCACGCAGGGCTCGCCCGAGGCGTAAAGCGTGGCACCTGCCAGCTCTTCGCGCGAGATGTTGCGCCCTGCCAGCGCGCGCAATGCGTTGACCTCCGCATGGGCGGTGCAGTCGCCGGTCTCGGTGTTGCTGTTGCCGGCCTCGGCCAGTACCTCGCCGGCGGCCGAGACGATGACCGAGCCGAAGGGGCGGTTGCCCCGCCGACGCGCCGCGTGCGACCACACGATGGCCTTGCGCAGGTAGCGGCCGTCGCGCTCGTCGAGCGTCGTTTCGGCGGGGTAGGCGGTGTTGTTGTTGCTGCTGAGGATGTTCATGCCTTGGGGAGGGAGCGTTCGCTGCGCGATGGGAGCATTGAAGTGTTGAAGATGGCGTCGGACGCGGGCTTGACCTTGAGGCCGAAGACATCGGCCACTTCGTCGACCTGCTGCTCGAGCGTGAGTTTCTTTATATCGCCAAGCCCGTGGCCGCGCGTGTCCGCCGCGCCCACGTACTGCGCCGTGATGCCCCAGCGCTCGAGTTCGATCTTCTCGTCGAGGATGGGTTCGCGCTGGCGCATGGCCGCGATGCTCGGCGCCGGGTTGGCAAAGGTCTCGACGATGGCGCGGTTGCTCGCGCGCAGGAAGGCGGCCACCACCTTCGGGTTCTGCGCCACGAGGTTGCTGCTGGCGAGGATCGCGTTGCCGTACAGGTTGACGCCGGCGTCCGCATACTTGAGCACCGACAGCTCCTCCGGCTTCATGCGTGCGAACAGCGACACGGCCGAGTCGTGGAAATAGGTGGCGGCATCGACGTCGCCGCGCACCATCACGTTGTCGCGCGCGCTGAAGTCGGTGGTCTGCCACTGGAAGGCATCGGCACGCATGCCCTGCTTGCGCGCCACCATCGGCCAAGCGCGCCGTGTCGATTCGACGGCCGCGGCGGCCACCTTCTTGCCCGCGAGGCTCCTGAAGTCTGCGCCGACGCCACGGTCCTTGCGGCCGATGATCACGAATGGTGCGCGGTTGTAGTACTGGTACACGGCCTGCACCATCGGTGTGCCCGGGTTCTGCGCGTTGAACTCGACCAGCGAGCTGATGTCGCCCAGGCCCAGCTGGTACACGCCGCTGGCAATGCGCGTGATCGAGGCGACCGAGCCCGCGCCGGTGTCGATGCTCACATCGAGTCCCTCGTCCCTGTAGTAGCCCTTGGCCAGTGCAAGGAAGAAGGGCGCTGTCTGCCCGTTGATGCGGAAGTCGAGCGTGAACTTGAGCGGGGTGAGCTTGCCGGTGCTGCCCTGGGCGAACACGGACGGCGCGGCGATGGGGGCAAGGGCGGCGGTGCCGGCCGCAAGAAAGAATCGACGTTGCATGTGGGGCCTCGGAGTCTTCGGGTCTTGAATCCCTCCGCCGCAAGGCAGAAGGCGTTTCAAGAGCAATTTCCGGGCGGGCGCACGTGGATGGTGCGTGCGCTGCTGAACGCTTCTACTCTTGCACCGGTCGATGCACGAGGCATGCCAAGGCTTTTGCTCGGGCATTGCGAAGGAAAGCGTGCATCGCGGAAAAAGCGGAGCCACAATCCAGGCGCGCAATTTGCGAGGCAGCTTGCGCAGAGTAGAAGCGTTCAGCCACGTGGCGGGCATCGTCCGTCCCGGCGGGAAATTGCTCTTTCAGTTCGTCCCCACACGACCACAGAAGGAGTCCGCGCATGCTCGTTACCCAACAACCCGTCTTCCGCAAGTTCTGGCATGCCGTCATGCCGCTCACCGAACTCGCCAACGGCCCGAAGCCTTTCAAGCTGCTGGGCGAGGACATCGTTCTCTTCATCGATTCGCACGGCCAGCCTGCCGCGCTGCGCGACCGCTGCTGCCACCGCACCGCGAAGCTGTCAAAAGGCTGGTGCGTGGACAGCGAAGGCCAGGCCTGCGGCACCGGTGCCATCCAATGCGGCTACCACGGCTGGACCTACGACCGCAGCGGCCAGGTGGTGCGCATTCCGCAGTACGACGCCGACCGCAAGATCTCGCCCGAGTACCGCACCACGGCCTACCACTGCACCGCGCGCTACGGCTATGCCTGGGTGGCGCTGGAAGATCCGATCGCCGACATCCCCGTCATTCCCGAGTTCGACGACCCGGGCTACCGCACCATCTTCCAGTTCTACGAGGAGTGGCAGACCAGCCCGATGCGCGCGCTGGAGAACTCGTTCGACAACTCGCACTTCAGCTTCGTGCATCGCGCCACCTTCGGCGTGGCCGCGAGCCCCAAGCCGAGCAAGTACGAACTGGTGGAAAACGAAACGGGCTTCTATGCCGAGACGGTCATCGAGGCCACCAACCCGGTGAAGTTCCACGCGATCAGCGGCGTGACCGACCCGATCACCACGCGCCACATGCGCAACGCGTACTTCCTGCCGTTCTCGCGGCGGCTCGACATCGAGTATCCGAGCGGTGTGCGCCACATCATCATCAACTGCTTCACCCCCATCGACGACGGGCGCATGCAGCTGTGCCAATGGCTGTTCCGCAACGACACCGAGGCCGACTGCGCGGCGCAGATGCTGATCGACTTCGACGATGCGGTGACGCGCGAGGACAAGGACATCCTCGAGTCGACCGATCCGGACGCGCTGGTCGACACGCGCCGGCGCGGTGTGGAGTATTCGATGGAGTCGGACAAGCCGGGCATGCTGATCCGCAAGCACCTCATGCAGTTGCTGGCGAAGCATGGCGAAGCCGAGGTTCACCGCAGCATGGGCGCCGTCATTCCTGTTGCGAAGGCCGCGTAAGGGTCTGGGCCTGGGTCTAGAACGGCTGCATCTGGCGAGGCTGGGGAAACGCGGGCATCGGCAGGCACTCGAAGCCCGGCTTCGCGAAGAGGTAGCCCTGGAACAGGTGCACGCCTTCGTCTTCCAGCCAGCGCAGCTGGTCCGTCGACTCGATGCCTTCGGCGATCACGTCGATGCACAGCTCGCGGCACAGGCCGACGATCGCCCGCACGATCGACTGGCGCGGCCCGTTGACCTGAATCTGGCGCACCAGGGCGATATCCACCTTGATCTGGTCGGGCTGGAATTCGGCGAGCAGATTCAGCCCCGAGTAACCGGCCCCGAAGTCGTCGATGGCCACCTTCAACCCCTGGCGCCGGTACACGTCGATCGACTCCGAGAAGCCGCGATGGTCCTGGATGGCCTCGGTCTCCGTGATCTCGATGACGATGCGGTCGAGCCCGATACCGCATCGCCGGGCCGCGGCCACGGTGCTGTCCAGAACGCGCGGGGACGCGACGGCGCTCTGCGGCATGAAGTTCAGGTTCAGGTCGCAGGCGATCCCCAGGCGCGCCGCTTGAGCGATGGCTTCGGTTCGGCCTTCGGCGTCGAAGCCGTGGAGCTGCGCGGCAGGCACCGCCCCCAGCACCTGGAAGGCCGATTCGCCGCGGGCGCCGCGAACGAGGGCCTCATAGGACACGACCTTCAGTGCCGCCGTGTCGACGATCGGCTGATAGGCATAGCTGCGGCCGTACGCCGACGCCCAGGCCGCCGATGCGGGCGGGGTCAAGTCCGGCGCGTCGGCGGCCGCGCCGGTGACGGTCGCCCTTCCTTGCGATGCGCGCCCGACGATGTTCTGCCGCCAGCGTCCGTCGGCAAAGGCGGCTATCACCCGGCGCGCGCCTGTGCCGGATTCAATTGCGTGAACGTGGCGTCTGCGTCGAAGACGTCTTGCAGCCCGTCGATGGCGCGGAGTTCGCCCGGTGCCATGGCCATGAACGACATGGACCATTCGTCGAACTGGCGCGCGGGAAGGGGCTCGTTCAGGATGCGGACGATCTCGCCATGCCGCGCGTCGGCGACGATCTTCTGGAAGGTCTCGTCGACAACGGCCGGCGGACCTTCCAGCAACTGAAAGAAATGGCGGTTGTCGTAGAGCAGAAAGCCCGTGAGTCCGCGGCGTTCATTGGCGCTGCTTGCGCTCTGCATCAGCTGCGCCAGGGCGCCGGGGTCGAAGGCTTGTGTCGCTTTGCTCGCGTAGGCGATGTGAATGAGGGGTTGCATGAGTTGGATCCGTCCCCTCGAGGGTAGCGGCGGAAACCAACCGTGCAACCGCGACGTCGCGGCGATCCTGTAGGCCAATGTGCCGTGACGGCGTGGCCCAAGCCTTCGTCAGGTGCGTCAGGCGGGTGCGGCAGCGGTGCTGGGGCGCGTTGCGCGCGGCGCGCCCTGTTCGTAGCGGTCCATCGCGAGGCCGTCGGTACGGATCTCGGGGCGCTGGCCCATCACCATGTCGGAGATGAGCTTGCCCGAGCCGCAGGCCATGGTCCATCCCAGCGTGCCGTGGCCGGTGTTGAGGAACAGGTTGGCGTAGCGTGTGCCGCCGACGATGGGCGTGCTGTCGGGCGTCATCGGGCGCAGGCCGGTCCAGAACGTGGCGCGCGGCACGTCGCCGCCGGGGAACAGGTCGGTCACCACCTTTTCGAGCGTGGCGCGGCGCGCCGGGTTCAGGCGCAGGTCGAAGCCGCCGAGTTCGGCCATGCCGCCCACGCGGATGCGGTTGTCGAAGCGGGTGACGGCCACCTTGTAGGTCTCGTCGAGCACCGTCGATTGCGGGGCCAGCGATTCGTCCAGCAGCGGCACGGTCAGCGAATAGCCCTTGACCGGGTAGACCGGGATGTCCAGGCCCAGCGAGGCGATGGCGGCGCGCGAATAGCTCCCGAAGGCCATCACGTAGCGGTCGGCGGTGAGGATCTTGCCGGTGGTGGTGCGCACGCCGGTGATGCGGCTGCCGTCGGTTTCCAGGCCGGCGATGGTCTGGCCGAAGCGGAAGTCCACGCCCAGGCCGCGCGCGATTTCCGCGAGGCCGCGGGTGAAGAGGTGGCAGTCGCCGGTTTCGTCGTTGGGCAGGCGCAGGCCGCCGGTGAGGCGGTCGCGTGCGCCGGCCAGCGCGGGCTCCACGCTCGCCAGCGAATCGCGGTCGAGCAGTTCGTATGGCACGCCGCACTCTTCGAGCACCGCGATGTCGCGCTGCACCGCGTCGAGCTGGGCCTGCGTGCGGAACAGCTGCAGGGTGCCGCCGGTGCGCTGCTCGTACTGCAGGCCGGTGTCGGCACGCAGCTGCTGCAGGCAGCCGCGGCTGTATTCGGCCACGCGCATCATGCGCTCCTTGTTCACGGCGTACGCCTCGGGCGAGCAGTTGCGCAGCATGGCGGCCATCCAGCGCAGCTGGAACATCGTGCCGTCGGGGCGGATCGACAGCGGCGCATGCTTCTTGAACATCCACTTGATGGCCTTCAGCGGAATGCCCGGCGCTGCCCACGGCGTGGAGTAGCCGGGCGACACCTGGCCGGCGTTGCCGAAGCTGGTTTCCTCGGCCGGACCGTCCTGCCGGTCGAGCAGGGTGACCTCCGCGCCGGAGCGCGCGAGGTAGTAGGCCGTGGTGGTACCGATCACGCCGCCGCCGAGAACAATGACTTTCATGGTGTATCCGCCGATTCGAATGGAATGAAAGGAATTTAAGATGCACAATCCAGTGGATTCCATTGTTTTTTGAGATTCGGCAGTGAAATCCGCTGCTGGAAATCGCCCAAGGCCGCCTGCGAAGTGAAATGCCCGAACTCGACCGAATCGACCGCCGGATCCTCGATGCCTTGCAGCGCCAGGGCCGCATTTCCATGACCGAACTGGCCGAGCACATCGGCCTGTCGGCGTCGCCCTGCGCGGAGCGGGTGAAGCGCATGGAGCGCGACGGCGTCATCACCGGCTATCACGCGCGGGTGTCCCCCGAGGCACTGGGCAAGACGCTGCTGGTGTTCGTCGAGATCAAGCTGTCGGCCAAGTCAGGCGACGTGTTCGACAAGGTCAAGCAGGAACTGCTGCACATGCCCGAGGTGCTCGAATGCCACCTGGTGTCGGGCAGCTTCGACTACCTGGTGAAGGCGCGGCTCAGCGGCATGAGCGAATACCGCCACCTGCTGGGCGACATCCTCAAGAAGCTGCCGGTGGCGGCCGAGTCGCACAGCTACGTGGTGATGGAGGAAATCAAGGAAACCCTGACGCTGGCCGTGGACCGGTGAACAGACCGCTGGACACAACGATGAGCACGGACCGCGACATTCCCGGCATCACCATCCGCCCCTGGCGGCTGGACGACTTCGACGCCGTCAAGGCCATCCTCGACGACACCTTCGCGAGCACCTGGCTGCCGCAACTCAGCCCGGAGGCGTTGCGCACCTACCGCGAGAGTGGCGAGCCCGTGGGCTACATCGACGAGATGGGTCCGGCCTTCTTCGTTGCCGAGATCGAAGGCGAGGTGGTCGGCATGGTCCATTGGGAGCATGACTTCGTGCATGCGCTGCACGTGCCGGCCGCGCAGCAGCGCCGCGGTATCGCACGCGCGTTGATGGCCTTCGCGGAAGACGGCATGCGCGCCAGCGGTGTGACGCTCGCGCGGCTGGAGACCGACACCTTCAACACGCAGAGCCAGGGCTTCTACCTCGCGCTCGGCTACCGCGAAGCCGACCGCTACCCCGATCTCGAATGGCACAGCGGCTTCACGACCATCCTGTACGTGAAGCCGCTTGCATCCTGAACAGCAACCTCCCACCAAGGACATCCGCATGACCATCTCGATCCGCCGCGACGGCACCACCGGCACGCGCCACATCCTGAAGATCCGCAACCACGAGATCCCGGTCGATGCCTCGCCGGCCGGCGGAGGCAGCGACGCCGGCCCCGAGCCGCACGACCTGTACGACGCGTCGCTCGCGGCCTGCAAGGCGCTCACCGTGCTGATCTACGCGCGCCGCAAGGGCATTCCGGTGGAAGACATCGAGGTGGTGGTCGACCGCGACGACAGCGAGGAGCGCAAGGGCGTCTACCGCCTGAAGTCCGGCCTGCGCGTGAGCGGCGCCCTGAGCGAGGCGCAGCGCGACGAGCTGCTGCGCGTGGCGGGCAAGTGCCCGGTGCACAAGCTCATGACCGACGTGAAGACCGAGATCGAGACCGGCTGGGCCGACTGAGCCAGCGCGGCATCCGTTCGCGCTCAGTTCAGCACGCGGTACGCCCGCAATGCGCGCAGCAGCGCCCAGAGGCCGGCCTCGGCCGGCACGCTTTTCTCGTTGAACGACACGGCGATGTACACGTCGTCGGCCGGCACATAGGCCACGACGCTGGTGAAGCCCTCGATGCCGCCGCTGTGGCCCAGCATCAGGCCGGGGCCGTCGGGCACGTCGTAGAGCTGCACGCCCATGCCGTAGAACGAATTGCTCCCCGCGTAGGGCCCGAGCATGGCGGGCATCGCGGTGAACATGCGGTGCACCGAGGCCTCGGGCAGCACTTGGCCGGCCAGCAGCGCGTGCCAGAAGCGCACCAGGTCGCCGCCCGTGGAGGCCAGCGCGCCGGCCGCATAGGGCGTGGCGTACTGGTCGGGGGCATCGACCGGCCGGCCGGCCGCGTGCCCGGTGGCCACGGGCAGCTCGACGCCCGGCCTGCGCATGACGGTGTGCGTGAGCGACAGCGGCCGGATGAGCCGCTTCGCGAGCACGTCCGCCAGCGGCGCGCCTTCGACCTTCTCGATGATCACGCCGAGCATCGCGTAGCCGGTGTTGGTGTAGCTCCAGTTGGTCCCGGGGCAGAACTGCGGCTTCTGCGCAGTGCCGAGCGCGATGATCTCCGCCGGCGTCCGATAGGCCGTGCCGAACGTGGGCAGCGCGTTGAAGCTCACGATGCCGCTGGTGTGGCGCAGCAGCTGCTCGATGGTGATGAGCCCTGCGTTGGGTGCATCGGGAAACCACCTGTCGATGGTGTCGCCGAGCGCGAGCTTGCGCTCTTCCACCAGCTGCAGCACGACTGCGGCCGTGAGCGTCTTGGCGGTGCTCGCCACCTGGAAGGGCTGCTCGGGTGCCACGGGTTGCGGCGGCTCCTTGCGCGCCAGCCCGCGCGTGGCCGACCAGATGCCTTCGCCCGGAATCGCGACCGCCACGCTGGCGGCGGGCACGTGCTGCAGCATCTTGTCGAGCGCATTGCCGAGCGAGGCCTGCAGCCCGGCGGGAAGCTCCCCGTCGATGGAGCGCCTGAAGTCTTTCTGCCAGACCGCATCGGGCGCTGAACGCATGGGCGGCCCGGCGTAGACGGGCGACGGCGCACACGCCGGCTGCGCTTGCGCCAGGCCCCATGACACCGAGGTGGCGAGCAGCACCGCCGACGAAATTTTCAGCAACGACATTCGGGATTCCGGTTCACGAGGCTACGGCTGCCTGGCCGCCTGCGCCTTGGCGCGCGCGGTCTGCACGCGCTTGGCGTTGCGGTCGCCCCAATCCGCCAGCGGGCTGAGTGCCTCGTTGAGCGATGCGCCCAGCTTGGTCGCGGAGTATTCCACGCGCGGCGGCACTTCATGGAACACGTCGCGGTGGACGATGCCGTCGGCTTCGAGCTCGCGCAGCTGTTGGATCAGCATCTTCTCGCTGATGCCGGGCAGCTGCCGCTTGAGTTCGCCGAATCGGAAGGACTGCGCGTCGAGTTCGCGCAGGATCACGGCCTTCCATTTGCCGCCGATGACGTCGAAAGCGGCGGCGATGCCGGCGTTGCTGGGTTTCTTTGATTTCATTGTGGGTCTGGAGGATTGCACCGTCGGGCTCACGCCCATGTCATGAACTGGATCGCGCGCAGCACTTCGGCTTCGCGCTCCATGAAGAAATCGGTGTGGTTGCTGTTGTCGAGGGTCAGGCGATTGGGCGTGTCGAGCGCTTCCACCAGGCGGTTGGAGTCCGCGATGCGTGCGCGCCGGAAGATGCGCAGCATGTCGGCTGCGTCCTTTTCGGTCCTGGCGTCCAACGGCTGTTCGAGCCACGGGAACAGGTCGCGGTTGTCGGCTGGCAGGGCCGTGACCACCAGCGACGGCACGCGCACGGCCTTGTAGTCGGGCGAGAAGTTGTGCGCGGCGGTGTCCATGGCGGTCTCCACGTCGTCGGGCGTGTTCATGCGCACGCTGCCGTCGGTGCCCACCTCGACGGCGTCGCGCAGATTGGCCTCCAGGGCTGGCCACCAGTTTTTGGTCTTGCGCCGGTTGAAGGCGATGGCCGCCTGCAACGAGCGGTGGTCCGCGGCCGTCGCCCGGGGCTCGTCGAGCCTGCGGTTCATCGGCAGTTCTTCGCCGCCGCGTTCACCGTCCTTCGTGTAGTCGAAGGTAGTGTCGAGGTAGATGAGCCCGCGCAGGCGCTCGGGGTGGCGGCCGGCGAAGTGGGTGAGCTCGTTGCCGGCGATCGAATGGCCGCCAAGCACCACGCGCAGCAGGCCCAGGTCGTCGAGCACGGCTTTCAGGTCGCTGCCGAGGGTCTCCACCTCGTAGTGCTGGGTGGCGCTCTTCACCGGCAGAGGCTTGTCGGACAGGCCATAGCCGCGCCGGCTGATCGCCACCACGCGCGAGCGGGCGGCAAGCGCGGGCGCGAGGCTGTCGAAGCAGCGCGCATTGCCGCCCAGCCCGGCCAGCAGCACGATGGTTGGACCGGTGGTGCCGGCGCGCTGCCAGTCGCGCACCTGCAGCGAAACCTGCGGCGAGGCCGAGACCTTCACGCGGCGGTCGATGACGCGGAGCGGACCGGTGCCGCTCGCCGAGCCCGTACCTGTTGCCGCGGCGCTCCCCGCGCGCGCCGCCGCCTCCGCCGCAGGCCGCGAGCCCGGCGGCGCCGGTGAGGGCCAGGGCGCGCAGAAGGCCGCGGCGCTGGGGTTGGAAGCGGTTCGGTGGGACAGGTGATGAATTCACGTCGATGTTCCGTTTGCAAGGGGTCGCTCGAGTGTGGTTTTCGTACCTGAAGGCCCGCTTGGGCGTTCATGAAGATTTCCTGAAGTACCCCGCAGCCGCTTGTCTGATACTTCGGCCTCGTTCCCGCCACCGGGCGGGGTTCGTTCGCATGGAGGCCCATGAATCTTTTGCTTGTTGAGGACGACCTTGATCTGGGCAACGGCGTGCGCATCGCGCTGGCCAATCAAGGCATGGATGTGGTGTGGGTCCGCAGACTCGACGACGCCCTGCGCACCCTCGACGGCGGCACATTCGACATGGTGTTGCTCGACCTCGGCCTGCCGGACGGCGATGGGCTCGACCTGCTGTTCCGCCTGCGCCGCGACCGCCAGATATTGCCGGTGCTGGTGCTGAGCGCGCGCGACGCGCTCAACGACCGGCTGCGCAGCCTGGACGACGGTGCCGACGACTACCTGGTCAAGCCCTTCGCGCTGGCCGAGCTGCTGTCGCGGGTGCGTGCGCTCGCGCGCCGCAGCTACGGCTTCAACGACGAGACCATCCGCATGCGCGGGCTGGCGCTGCACGAACCCACGCGGGGCGTGCTCGTCGACGGCGAGCCGGTCGAGCTGTCGCGCTGCGAGTTCGACCTGCTGGCGCTGCTGCTCAAGCGCACCGGCCGCGTGGTCACGCGCCGCGTGATGGAAGAGCAGGTGCTGCCCGGCGGACAGGCCAACGGCAGCAACTCGCTCGAGGTGCATATCTCCAACCTGCGCCGCAAGATCGGCCAGGGCTACATCCGCACGGTGCGCGGCATCGGCTACGTGATCGACGTGCAATCGCTGGTGCGGAGCACGACGAAATGATGCAGGCGCTGGCGCAGCGCTGGAAGAACTGGAAACAACCTTCCCTCATGCGGCGCCTGCTGCTGGCGCAGATGGGCGTGGTGGCCTTGCTATGGACCATGGCCGTCGCGCTGCTGCTGTACGACTCGTACGAAGACCCGGAACTGCTGAAGTACGACAAGATCTTCCAGACCGTGCTGGCGATCTCGCAGAACACGGCCGACCATCCCGACAAGCAGCAGGAAACGCTGGCAGCCTTCGACGCGGCGCTGCTCGAGACGGTGGGCGACGGCGACGCCGCGTCCGATTCCGCCCCGGTCATGCAGGTGTGGCAGGGCGACAGGCTGATCTACCGGTCGACCGCGGCGGTGCCCGTGATCCTCAACTCGGTGCCGAACCGCATCGAGACAGTGAAGGCCGGCAACCGCGAATGGCGCGCGCGCACGCTGGTGTCGCCCACCACGGACACCCGCGTCATGCTGGCCGAACCCAGCGTGTGGCGCCTGACCGTGACCGTGATGTACCGGGGCTACTACCTGCTGCCGCTGGTCATCAGCCTGCCGTTCCTGGTGTTCCCGGCGTGGCTGTCGGTGCGGCTTGCGCTGAGGCCCTGGCGCCAGGTGAGCAAGGAAACCGCCGAGCGGGGTCCCGCCGACCTCACGCCGCTGTCGTACACGCCGCCGCACAAGGAGCTGCAGCCGCTGGTGCAGAGCATCAACAGCCTGCTGCAGCGGGTGCGCGACAGCACCTCGCGCGAGCGCAGCCTGATCGCCGATGCGGCGCACGAACTGCGAACGCCGCTGGCCGCCATGCGCGTGAACGTCGAGGCGCTGAAGGAGCAGAGCACCGACGAGGGCCAGCGCGAGCTCATGGGCAACCTGCTGCGCAGCAACGACCGCGCGGCCCGGCTGGTGGGGCAGCTGCTGCAGCTCATGCGCAGCGACGCGGTCCCGGACAACGCGCTGCCGGTGATGCTGTCGCTCGACGCGCTGGTGCAGGACCGCCTCGCCATGATCGAGGGCCTGGCCAGCGCCAGGGGTATCGAGCTGGAGCTGGTGTGCGAAGACAACGTGCCGGTGCTGGGCGAACGCGAGAGCCTGGTCTCGATGATCGACAACCTCGTCAACAACGCCATCAAGTACAGCCCCGCGGGCGGCACGGTGATGGTCCACGTGGCGCACGAGGGCCCGCATGCGCTGCTGACGGTGTCCGATCAGGGGCCGGGCATTCCGGCGGCGCTGCGCGAGCGGGTGTTCGACCGCTTCTTCCGCAACCCCGACCAGACCCAGAGCGGCAGCGGGCTGGGCCTGGCCATCGTGAAGTCGGTGGTCGACCGGCACGGCGGCGAGGTGACGCTCGGCGAAACCGCCGAAGGCGGCCTGCTGGCGACGGTGCGGCTGCCGCTGGCGATGGCCGAGGCGCCGCAGCCCATGCTCTGCAGCTGACACCGCCCCCGGGGCGGCCCAAAGGGCAATCGGCCCGAGTCAGGTCCGTTTCGGGGCGACGATTTACACTACCCGGCGCCGTTTACAGGACACTTTCCAATGAAGTGGGTCATTCTTGCCATCTTCGCGCTCAGCGCGCTCTACGTTCATTTCCGCGGCCAGGTACGGCATCGTTTCTTCAGACAGCTCTCTGATCACTCGACCTTCCTCGCCCCGCTGAACGTCTTCATGTACCTTTTCTCGAAGGTACCCGGTACGCCGTACCTGTCGCCCGCGCAGTTCCCCGAGATGCGCATCCTCGAGGAGAACTGGGAAGTCATCCGCGAGGAAGCCCTGGCCATGCGCAACGGCGGCAGCATCAAGGCCTCGAGCCAGTTCAACGACGTGGGCTTCAACTCGTTCTTCAAGAGCGGCTGGAAGCGCTTCTACCTCAAGTGGTACGACGAGGCGCATCCCTCGGCCGCCGTGTTGTGCCCGCGCACGACCGAGCTGCTCAAGGGCATCGGCACCATCAAGGCCGCGATGTTCGCGGAGCTGCCCCCGGGCAGCCGCCTGGTGCGCCACCGCGATCCGTTCGCGGGTTCGCTGCGCTACCACCTGGGCCTGTGGACGCCGGGCGTCGAGGGCTGCTACATCGACGTGGACGGCCAGCGCTACCACTGGCGCGACGGCGAGGCGGTGGTGTTCGACGAGACCTTCATCCACTACGCCGAGAACACGACCGACCACGACCGCGTGATCCTGTTCTGCGACATCGAGCGCCCGTTGAAGTACCGCTGGGCCAGTGCGGTGAACCGCTGGTTCGCCAAGAACCTGCTTGCCGCGGCCAGTTCGCCCAACGACGCGGGCGACAAGACCGGCGGCATCAACCGCGCATTCAAGTACATCTACCAGATCCGCGTGGTCGGCAAGCGCCTGAAGGCATGGGACAAGCGGGTGTACTACCTCGTGAAGTGGGCCATCTTCGGCGGCCTGGCCCTCTGGATCTTCTGGTAAGCCTTCAGGCCCCGGCCGGCACCAGCTCGCCGCGCGGGCTGCCTGCCCGGCACACGACGGCGGCAAGCAACGTGCCGCCCAGCACGTCGAGCAGCACATGCTGCCGCGTCGCCAGCGTCGAGTAGACGATGCCAAGCGCCCACAGCATGTTCAGCGCCTGCACCCACGCCGGTGCCTGCACGCTGCGCAGCTGACGCCGCAGCAGCACCGCGGTGAACACCGCGAACGCGACATGCAGCGACGGGAACGCATTGCCGCCCACGTCTGTGGCCTTCAGGAACTGCAGCGCCGGATACTGCGACCAGTCGACCGGGAACACCGGCACTGTCGTGGGGAAGAACCAGAACACCATGAGGCCGATGGCCGCCATGATGGCGGCGTCACGCGCGCAGGCTTGGAGCTGCGCCTTGTCCTTCGCGAAGGCTGGCGCCAGCGAGATGTAGAACCACAGCGAGCCGTAGAGCACCATCGCATCGCCGCTCACGCCCACCCAGTGGTCGAGCCGCGTGAGCGGCATCACCGTCGGCGCCGAAGGCGGGTTGTGCATCACCCAGAAGTACACGACGAAGAAGCCCGAGATGCCGACGGTGGTGCCGATCATCTTCACCAGCCAGAGCGTGGCGATCCGATGGCCCAACGCCAGGTACCAGGGCCGCGAAGGCAGAGGGGAGGAAGTCGCCGGGCGGGAGGTCATGGAGCGCCCCAGCTTATGCCGCTGCATTGCGTGAACATTGCGTCGCGTCAAAAGCCCTCTCCTAGAATGGCCCGCCTCTTTTCCCGCATCCAGCCCCTGCCGCATCCCTCATGAGAATCCTGCTCGTCGAAGACGAAGTCGACCTGGCGCAAGCCCTGGCCTCGGCCCTGCGGCAGAACCAGGCGGTGGTCGACGTGGCGGGCTCGCTGCGCGAGGCCGAGGAAGCGGTGCTGAGCGCGCCGCACGACGTGATCGTGCTCGACCGGGGCCTGCCCGACGGCGACGGACTGTCGCTGGTGCGCTTCCTGCGGCACAACGAGATCCCCACCGCCGTGCTGGTGCTCACGGCCATGACCGATGTGGCCGAGCGGGTGCTGAGCCTCGACGGCGGCGCCGACGACTACCTGGCCAAGCCCTTTTCGATGGACGAGCTGATGGCCCGCGTGCGCGCGCTGGCCAGGCGCCCAGCGGTGCGCGCCAACTTCACCATGACGCTGGGGCAGCTCAGCTTCGACCACCACATGCGGCAGGCCCACGTCGGTGACCTGAACCTCACGCTGCCCCGCCGCGAACTGC
The DNA here is from genome assembly GCF_058809745.1 of Variovorax sp. MPBD4-3. Classification (NCBI taxonomy): domain Bacteria; kingdom Pseudomonadati; phylum Pseudomonadota; class Betaproteobacteria; order Burkholderiales; family Comamonadaceae; genus Variovorax; species Variovorax sp. MPBD4-3. Next base: position 15,308 of record NZ_JBXASW010000036.1, on the reverse strand, counting down.
TGGTGCTCGAGACGCTGCTCGAGCACCGCGGCCGCACCGTGCTGCGCGAGACCATGCAGGACCGCGTCTACGGCGACAAGGACGAGATCCAGTCGAACGCGCTCGACACCCACGTGTCGCGGCTGCGCTCCAAGCTCGACAAGGCCGGCGCGCAGGTCGAGATCCATGCGATACGCGGCGTGGGCTACCTGATCTGCGCGGCCACGCCGCCGAACAACGGATGAGCCTGAGCCTGCTCTCGCTGCGCTGGCGGCTGATCTGGAGCCTGATCCTGCTGCAGGTGGTGGTGGGTTCGCTGGTGCTGGGCGGCTTCATCGGCCTGGCGTGGGTGGCCGGCCGCATCGTCGACGAGACCGGGCAGGAGACCATCGCGGTGATCCAGCGCGCGCTCACGCGCGACGCCGAAGGCCAGCTCGCCGTTGCGCCGACCCCCGAAATCCGGCGCCTGGACGAGGCCGACTCTTCGTTCTGGTTCATCGCGCGCGACGCCGCGGGCTCCGAAGTGCGCCACGGCGATGTACCCGCGAAGTACGCCGGCCTGGCGACCACGCTCGACGGCATGGAGCGCCTGACCATCGACCCGTCGAAGGACAACACCCAGCCCAAGGCCCGCTTCGAGCGCGTGGAAACCGACGCGACGGGCCCCGTCAACGTGGTGGCCCAGACCGGCGCGCCGCTCACCGTCAAGACCACGCTCAAGGGCACGGGCCTGGTGTTTCTCTTTCTGGTGGCGCCGATGGCGCTGGTGACCTGCCTTGGCGTGATCCTGGCCACGCCCTTCGTGGTCAAGCGCGGGCTCAAGGGCGTGGTGGCCACCGCCGAGCATGCGGAGAGCATCGACGTGCACGAGCGCACCACGCGGCTGCCGCTGGCCAACGTGGCAAGCGAGATCCGCCCGCTGGTCAACGCCGTGAACCGGGCCTTCGACCGGCTCAACGAAGGCTACGACCGGCAGGAGCGCTTCCTGGCCGATGCCGCGCACGAGCTGCGCACGCCCATCACCACCCTGCAGATCCACCTGGAGCGGCTGCCCCACGATCCGCTCAAGGTGAAGCTCAGGCAGGCCTCCGCGCGGCTGGCCACGCTGGCCGAGCAACTGCTCGATTTGCAGCGGCTGGACCGCATCGCCTCGCACGACGCGCAGGTCGATCTGAAGCCGCTGTGCGAGCGCGTGGCGGCCGACATCGCGCCGCTGGCGATCATGAACCGCTGCACGCTGTCGGTCGATGCGCCCCGGGCGCTGCTGGTGCGCGGCGACGCGCCCTCGCTCGAACGCGCGCTCACCAACCTGATCCAGAACGCCATCGAGCACGGCGGGCAGGGCTGCGACATCCAGGTGCGGCTGTGGGAGCCCTCAGGCTTCGAGGTGCTCGACTCCGGGCCGGGCATTCCGGAGGCCGACCGCGAGCGCGTGGTGGCGCCGTTCCACCGGCTGGTGCCGCGCGGGCGCGGCGCGGGGCTCGGCCTGCACCTGGTGGCCGAGGTCGCGCGGCTGCACGGCGGCCAGCTCACGATCGGCTCGAGCGAATCGGGAGGTGCAAGGATGCGGCTCGAACTGAACCTGGCGGCCTGAGGACCTTGATGCCATGAACCCCATCGACCGGCTGCCGGAACCCACCAACCTCGCCGAAGCGCAAGCGCTGATCGTGTGCGTGCAGGCGCTGCTCGACGCGCAAGGCGTCGTCCTGCGCCCACCGCCGCCCGAGCCCACCACCTGCTGCGGGCGGGGCTGCAACGGCTGCGTGTGGGAGGGCTGGCTCGCGGCGGTGAACTACTGGCGGGACGAGGCTTCGCTGTTGCTGGGGTGAGTGGGGGGCCGGGGCCGGCAACCGACCTGCCAGCTTCGCGGGCTGCAGCCTACTGGTTCTGCGAGCCGCGGTGCGCCCACCCCGTGGTGTGCTTCTCGATCACGCTGAAGAGTTCGTACATCAGCATCGCCATCGCACCCACCACCATCAGGCCCGCGAAAGCCAGGCCCATCTGCATGGCGGAGCCGGCGGAGATCAGCAGGTAGCCGATGCCTTCGTTGGCCGCCGTCATCTCGCTCACCGTGGTGCCGACGAAGGCCAGCGTGATCGCGACCTTCAGCGAGCCGAAGAAGTAGGGCATGGAGCGCGGCAGGCCGATCTTCATGAGTACGTCCCAGCGCTTGGCGCCGAGCACGCGCAGCACGTCTTCGAGTTCGGGCTCCAGCGTCGCGAGGCCGGTCGCGATGTTGACCATGATCGGGAAGAAGCTGATCAGGAAGGCCGTGAGGATCGCCGGGCCCACGCCGATGCCGAACCACACCACCAGGATCGGCACGAAGGCCGCCTTGGGCAGTGCGTTGAATGCCGTCATGAGCGGGTAGATCGCCGCATACGCGATGCGCGAGCTGCCGATGACGAAGCCCATCAGCACGCCCACCACGATCGCCAGGCCGAAACCCGCCATCGTGACCCAGAAGGTGCGCCACGCGTGGCCCGCGATGATTTCCTTGAACTCCCAGAACTGGTTCCAGATGCGCAGGGGGCTCGGGAAGATGAAGTCGGAGACCTCGAAGCCCGCGCAGATGACCTGCCACAGCAGGAGCACCGCCACGAGCAGCAGCCACGGCGACCAGCGTTCGATTTGCTTGGTGTTCTTCATGGTGATGCGCGGCTCAGTGGGACACGGCGGCGGCAGTCTGCGCCGCGCTGATGCCGGTGTTGCGGATGGCGCCGATGTGCCCGCGCAGTTCCAGCACGATGTCGGTGAACTCCTTGGTGTAGGTGAGCTCCAGCTCGCGCGGGCGCGGCAGCTCGATCTCTCGCTTGACCACGAAGCGTCCCGGGCTCTTGCTCATCACGTACACCGTGTCGGCCAGGAACACCGATTCGCGCAGGTCGTGCGTGACCAGGATCACGTTGAACTGCTGCTCGGTCCACAGGTCGCGCAGGATGCACCACAGCTCTTCGCGCGTGAAGGCGTCGAGCGCGCCGAAGGGCTCGTCGAGCAGCAGCATCTTGGGCTCGTGGATGAGCGCGCGGCAGATGCTCGCGCGCTGCTGCATGCCGCCCGAGAGCTGCCACGGGAACTTGTCTTCATAGCCGCCGAGGCCCACCTTCTGCAGCAGCCGGCGGGCACGCTCCTCGTATTCCTTGCGTTTCGACTTGAAGTTGGAGCGGTAGGGCTCGACGATCTCCAGCGGCAGCAGCACGTTGTCGACGGTGGTGCGCCACGGCAGCAGCGACGGCGCCTGGAAGGCCATGCCAGAGATCTTGAGCGGCCCGGTCACGGGCTGGCCGTCGATGCGGATCTTGCCCATCGACGGCATCTTCAGCCCGGTAGTGAGCTTCATGAAGGTCGACTTGCCGCAGCCCGAGGGGCCGACGATGGCGATGAACTCGCCGCGCCTGACCTTCAGGTCGATGGCCTCGACCGCGAAGTGGTTGGCGCGAAGCAGCTCCTCGTTGTAGGCGAGCCAGACGTCCTGGAAGTCGACGAAGGGGGCGGCCGTGTCTGTTGCGAGCGATGCGTCCGCCATCACTTCTTCGTCAGGACGTTGAGTTCGGCCGCCGGCGGCAGCATGGCCGAGGTCCACACGGCGTCGGGGTTTACGCGCGTCTTGGTGGCGAAGGCGTCGGACACCTGCGAGGCCATGAGCGACATGCGGCCCGAGTTCACCGCGCCGAAGCCCTCGGCGCGCGCATCGGCGCTGTTGATGACGGTGTCGATCGCCAGCTGCAGCCGGCGGGTTTCGAGCTTGCTGTCGATGATGCCGTCGCGCGCCTTCACCGACTCGATGGCCACGGCCGGGTTGGCGATGACTTCCTTCGCGCCCTTGGCAAAGGCCGAGAGGAATTTCTTCACCGCCGCCGGGTTCTCCTTGATGAGCTTGGGCGAGGCGATGATGACGTTGCCGTACAGCTTCACGCCGTAGTCGGGGTAGGGCAGGATCACCACGTCGGCCGCCTTGGCGCCGCGCGCCTCGAGGTTGAGCAGCGAGGTGAAGGTGAAGCCGGTGATGGCGTCGATGTCGCCGCGCATCAGCATGGTCTCGCGCAGCGTCGGGTCCATCGCGGTCCAGTTGACGGCGCCGATGTTGTTGGCCTTGGCGAAGATGGGGAACGCGCGGCGGCCCGCGTCGAACACCGGCGCGCCCAGCTTCTTGCCGGTGAGGTCGCCCGGCTTGGTGATGCCGCTCTTCTTGAGCGCCATGACCGAGGCCGGCGTGTTGTTGTAGACCATCATCACCGCGACCGGCTTGTTGGGGCTGTCGGGGTTGTTGGCGTGGAACTCCATCAGCGCCGCGAGGTCGGCGAAACCCATGTCGTAGGCGCCCGAGGCCACGCGCGTGACGGTGCCGCCCGAGCCGTTGCCTGCGTCGATGGTCACGTCGAGGCCGGCGGCCTTGAAGTAGCCCTTGGCGGCGGGATGCAGGAACAACGCGGCCGGCCCTTCGAAGCGCCAGTCGAGCTGGAACTTGATCGGCGTCGAGGTCTGCGCGAAGGCCGGGACGAGGCCGAAGCTGAGCGCCGAGGCGGCGAGGAAGGACTGAAGCAGGTGGCGCTTGTTCATGCGGGATCGTTCCGTGAAAGGTGAATGCAAGGTGTTGCCGGCATTCAAGCAAAAACGGTGCCCGCACGTGATTGGTGCGAACCCTCCCCGTGGATCAGAGTAGTGCGTAGCCCCTGAAATCTGCACCTTCGACGGGAAATCCCTTCGATTTCAGGGGGCGCTTGCACCGAATGCGAGCCAACATGGGTCGTCCACGCCCGATCGGGGCCAAGAAAAACGCCCCGCTGCGAGTGCCGCAGCGGGGCGTTTTCAAGGGTGGGCAAACCGTCTTACTTCAGCGCGGTCGTTGCGTTCGCCACGGCCAGCGCCGTCATGTTGACGATGCGCCGCACGGTCGACGTGGGCGTCAGCACATGCGCCGAACCCGCCGCGCCCAGCAGGATCGGGCCGACCGTGATGCCGTTGGCGCCCGTCATCTTCAGCACGTTGTAGAGGATGTGCGCCGAGTCCAGGTTCGGGCACACCAGCAGGTTGGCTTCGCCGGTGAGCGTGGTCTCGGGCAGGGCGGTGCGGCGGATTTCTTCCGACAGTGCCGAGTCGCCGTGCATCTCGCCGTCGCACTCGATGTCGGGGGCCATCTGCGCGAACAGGTCGCGCGCCAGCCGCATCTTGCGTGCCGAGCCGCGGCTGGAGGTGCCGTAGTTCGAGTGCGAGAGGAAGGCCACCTTCGGCGGCAGGCCGAAGCGGCGCACTTCCTCGGCGGCCATCATGGCAATGCTGGCCAGCAGCTCGGCGCTCGGGTCTTCGTTCACGTTGGTGTCGGTGATGAAGACGGTGCGCTTTTCCAGCGTGAGCGCGTTCAGCGTCGCGAAGCCGGGCGCGCCGCGCTTCAGGCCGATCAGGTTGCGGATGTGCTCCAGATGCACGTCGAAGCGCCCGACGAGGCCGCAGATCATGGCGTCGGCGTCACCCAGGTGCAGCATCAGCGCGGCGATGATGGTGTTGGAGCGGCGCACCATGGTCTTGGCGGCCTCGGGCGTGACGCCGCGGCGGCCCATGAGCTTGTGGAAGCTCTCCCAGTAGATGCGAAAGCGCGGATCGTCCTCGGGGTCGACGACTTCCACGTCCGTGCCGACTCGGATGTGCAGGCCGGCCTTCTTGATGCGCGCCTCGATCACGGCGGGCCGGCCGACCAGGATCGGCTGTGCCAGGCCTTCGTCGACGGCCAGCTGGGCGGCGCGCAGCACGCGCTCGTCCTCGCCCTCGGCGTACGCCACGCGCTTGGCGGCGGCGATCTTGGCGGCGCTGAAGACCGGGCGCATGAACATGCCGGTCTGGTAGACGAAGCGCGTCAGGTGCTGGCGGTAGGCCTCCATGTCCTCGATCGGTCGCGAGGCCACGCCCGAAGCCGCGGCCGCCTTGGCCACCGCCGGCGCGATGCGCAGGATCAGGCGCGAGTCGAAGGGCTTGGGAATGATGTAGTCGGGGCCGAAGGCCAGCTCCTGGCCGGCGTAGGCGGTGGCCACCTCTTCGCTGATGTCGGCCTTGGTGAGGTCGGCGATCTCGCGCACGCAGGCCAGCTTCATTTCTTCCGTGATCTTGCTGGCGCCGCAATCGAGCGCGCCGCGGAAGATGTAGGGGAAGCACAGCACGTTGTTGACCTGGTTCGGATAGTCCGAACGGCCGGTGGCGATGATGCAGTCCGGCCGCACGGCCTTGGCCAGTTCGGGGCGAATTTCAGGCTCGGGGTTGGCCAGCGCCAGGATGATGGGTTGCGTGCCCATGGTCTTGACCATCTCTGCCGTCATCACGCCCGGGGCCGAGCAGCCCAGGAACACATCGGCGTCCTTCACCACGTCGGCAAGGGTGCGGGCGCCGGTGTCTTTCTGGGCGTAGCGTGCCTTGGATTCGTCGAAACCGCCCGCGCGGCCCATGTAGATCAGGCCCTTGGAGTCGCAGGCGTAGATGTTGGCGGGCTTGGCCCCCAGGCCGACCATCACGTCGAGGCAGGCGATGGCGGCGGCGCCGGCGCCGGAGACCGCGATCTTCACTTCCTCGATCTTCTTGCCGACCAGTTCCAGGCCGTTGAGGAGGGCCGCGGCCGAAATGATGGCCGTGCCGTGCTGGTCGTCATGGAACACCGGGATGTTCATGCGCTCGCGCAGCTTCTTCTCGATGTAGAAGCACTCGGGCGCCTTGATGTCTTCCAGGTTGATGCCGCCCAGCGTGGGCTCCAGCGCCGCGATGATGTCGACCAGCTTGTCGGGGTCGTTCTCGGCCAGCTCGATGTCGAACACGTCGATGCCGGCGAATTTCTTGAACAGGCAGCCCTTGCCTTCCATCACCGGCTTGGACGCCAGCGGGCCGATGTTGCCCAGGCCCAGCACGGCCGTGCCGTTGGTGATGACACCCACCAGGTTGCCCCGGGCGGTGAATTCGGCCGCCAGCGACGGGTCGGCCGCGATGTCGAGACAGGGATAGGCCACGCCCGGCGAATACGCCAGCGACAGGTCGCGCTGGTTCAGCAGGGGCTTGGTCGGGGTGATCGAGATCTTGCCCTTGACGGGCGAGCGGTGATACTCGCGCGCTGCCTCGCGAAGTGCTTCTTCTGCAGGGGAAAGGGGTGCAGCCATGAAAGTCTCCTTGTTTCTGACGGGCAATGAGGCTACCGCAAAAGGGCGGCTTGTTCTTACAGGGGGAATGCCGAAAACGCCTGGATCCATATCTTCCGGCGGATAAGGCGGGGTGGTCGCTTCGCTAAACTGCGCTACTGTTAATTAGCGTTAACCAGCAGCACAACCACAACGAGGGACAAGAGCGTATGACACCCGGACCTTTCACAAGCACCGACCCGGACGTCGTCGTCATCGGCGGCGGCCCTTCGGGTTCGACCGTGGCGGCCCTGCTGGCCGACAAGGGCCACGACGTGGTGCTGATCGAGAAAGCCCAGCACCCGCGCTTCCACATCGGCGAGTCGCTGCTGCCGATGAACATGCCGCTGTTCGACCGCCTGGGGGTGCGCACCGAGGTCGAGGCCATCGGCCTGCGCAAGCACGGCGCCGAGTTCGTCTCGCCCTGGCACGACCACAGCAGCCATTTCGACTTCGGACAGGCGATGGACAAGAGTTTTCCCTACGCCGTGCACGTGCGCCGTTCGGAATTCGACGAGCTGCTGTTCCGCCATGCCGGTAAACGGGGCGCGCGCACCTTCGAGGGGCAGCGTGTCACGGGCGTGGACATGGACGCGGGCAAGGGCACGCCCGACAACCGGCCGCTGGTGAAGGTCAAGGCCGACGACGGCGCCGAGACCAGCTGGCGCCCGCGCTTCGTGATCGATGCGAGCGGGCGCGACACACTGCTGTCGAACCAGTTCGACGCCAAGCAGCGCAACCGAAAGCATGCGAGCGCCGCGCTCTACGGGCACTTTGCCAACGCCGAGCGCCGGCCCGGCCGCTTCGAGGGCAACATCTCGCTGTTCTGGTTCGACCATGGCTGGTTCTGGTACATCCCGCTGAAGGACGGCACGGTGAGCGTGGGCGCGGTGGCGTCGCCGGCCTACTTCAAGCGCCGCAAGGGTTCGCTCGAGGAGTTCCTGATGGAGACCATCGCGCTGGCGCCCAAGCTGGCGGCGCGGCTGAAGAACGCCACGCTGATGGAAGGCGCCACCTCCACCGGCAACTACGCCTACGACTCGAAGTTCTGCCGCGGCGACCGCTTCATGATGGTCGGCGACGCCTATGCCTTCGTCGATCCGATGTTCTCGTCGGGCGTGTACCTGGCGATGAACAGCGGCTTCGAGGCCGCCACCGCGGCCGACCATTGGCTCAAGGGCGAGGCGAGGGAAGCCGAGCGCGCCTTCCGCCACTACGAGAAGGTCATGAAGCGCGGGCCGAAGATGTTCTCGTGGTTCATCTACCGCATCACCTCGCCGGCCATCCGCCGGCTGTTCATGGCGCCGCGCAACATCTGGCGCATGCAGGAGGCGTTGCTGTCCATCCTGGCGGGCGACCTGTTCCGCGACACGCCCATCGGGCCGCGCTTCTGGGGCTTCAAGGTGACGTACTACGCGTCGTGCCTCGGCATCCTGCCGCAGGCCGTGAAGACCTGGGCGTGGCGCCGGCGCAATCTGAAAGAGTCTCTCGACGCGGTGAAGACCTGATCTCTTTTCGGGCACTGCGGGGGTATTCGGGGCTCGCTCACGCCGACGGGGTAACTTGCTCCGCGAATGACCCCTTGGGATCCCGGCAGCCCCTCAGTCCGGCGAAACGGCGTGTTGAGCAAGCGCCTCGAGTGCCTTGACCAGCGCCGAGTGGTCCAGCTGGCCATAGCCCAGCGCCGCGCATGCGTTCATGAGTTGCGCCGCATTGGCCGTCTGTGGCAAGGACACGCCCAAGGAGCGCGCGCTCTGCATCGCCAGGTTCAGGTCCTTCTGGTGCAGCGAGATGCGGAACCCCGGCGCGAAGGTGCGCTTGATCATCCGCTCGCCGTGCACTTCGAGAATGCGCGAGCTGGCAAAGCCGCCCATCAGCGCCTGCCGCACCTTGGCGGGATCCGCGCCGGCCTTCGAGGCGAACACCAGCGCTTCGCTCACGGCTGCGATGTTCAGCGCCACGATGATCTGGTTGGCCACCTTGCAGACCTGGCCGTCACCCGCGCCGCCCACCAGCGTCACGTTCTTGCCCATGCTGTCGAGCAGCGGCTTCACGCGGCCGAAGGTGCCTTCGTCGCCGCCGCACATGATGGTGAGGCTCGCGGCCTTGGCGCCCACTTCGCCGCCGGAGACCGGCGCGTCGATGTAGCCGGCCCCCATCGCCGTGATGCGGCGCGCGAAGTCTTTCGTCGCGATCGGGTCGATGGAGCTGCAGTCCACCACGATCTTGCCGTGCGAGTCCTTCAGGCCGGCGGCCACGCCCTCCTTGCCGGGTTCGCCGAAAAGCACCTTCTCCACGTCGGGCGTGTCCGGAACCATGATGAAGATGATGTCGGCCTGCCGCGCCACCTCGGCGCCCGAGGCGCAGATGGTGGCCTTCGACACGAAGGGCTCCGGCGTGTTGCCGTGCGTGTTCACGAACAGCTGGTGGCCGGCGTCGAGCAGGTGGCCCGCCATGGGCGCGCCCATGATGCCGAGGCCGATGAATCCGATTTTTTGTTGGGTTGCCATGTCTGTGTTTCCTTGTCTGTCCGGTGCTTATTGCTGTTGCGTGAGTGACTCGCGCCAGCCGAGGCCGTTGACGGTGTCGGTGCGCGGCTTGTATTCGCAGCCGATCCAGCCGTCGTAGCCGAGCGAATCGATGTGCCGGAACAGCCACGGGTAGTTGATCTCGCCCGTACCCGGCTCGCCGCGCCCGGGGTTGTCGGCCAGCTGGATGTGGCCGATCTGCGCCAGGTGCTTCGAGAGCGTGTTGCCGAGCTCGCCCTCCATGCGCTGCGCGTGATAGATGTCGTACTGCACCCGCAGGTTGGACGAGCCGACCGCCTCGATCAGCGCCAGCGCCTGGTCGGTGCGCGTGAGGAAGAAGCCCGGAATGTCGAAGCTGTTGATCGGCTCGATCAGCAGGCGCAGGCCCGCGGCCTCCAGCTCGCGCGCGGCCAGGCGCAGATTGTCGATCACCGTGCGGTTGACGACGTTGATGTCCGCGCCTGCCGGTACCTTGCCGATCAGGCAGTTGACCTGCGGGCAGCCGAGTGCGCTCGCGTAGTCGATGGCCATCGCGATGCCTTCGGCAAACTCGCCGGTGCGCTCCGGATGGCAGGCGATGCCGCGCTCGCCCTTGTCCCAGTCGCCGGCCGGCAGGTTGTGCAGCACCTGCCGCAGGCCGTTGGCGCGCAAGGCGGCGGCCAGCTCCTTCTTCTCGAAGGCATAGGGGAACAGGTACTCCACGCCCTTGAAGCCCGCCTTGGCGGCGGCCTCGAAGCGTTGCATGAAGGGCAGCTCGGTGAAGAGCATCGTGAGGTTGGCTGCGAATTTGGGCATGTGCAAGGTCTCCTCAATCCAGCATTGCCACGGCAAGGGCCGTGGGTGCGTCGGCCGTGCTCTCGGCCAGCGGTTCGAATTCGTTGATGGCGTCGATCTCGGTGCCCATCGCGATGTTGGTCACGCGCTCCAGCATCACCTCTATCACCACGGGCACCTGGAACTCGGCCATGAGCGCTTCGGCGCGCTCGATGGCGGGTGCCATCTCTTCCTGTTTGCGCACGCGGATCGCCTTGCATCCCAGGCCCTCGACCACCTTCATGTGGTCCACGCCGTAGCCGCGCTCGATGCCGCTGTCGGCCGATGCGTTGATGTTGTCGAACGCGAGCTGCACGCAGTAGTCCATCTCGAAGCCGCGCTGCGCCTGGCGGATCAGCCCGAGGTAGGAGTTGTTGACCACGATGTGCAGGTAGGGCAGCTTGAACTGCGCGCCCACGGCCAGCTCTTCGATCATGAACTGGAAGTCGTAATCGCCCGAGAGCGCGACGATCTTGCGTGCCGGGTCGGCGGCACGCACGCCCAGCGCGGCGGGAATGGTCCAGCCCAGCGGGCCGGCCTGGCCGCAGTTGATCCAGTGGCGCGGGTTGTACACGTGCAGGAACTGCGCGGCCGCGATCTGCGACAGGCCGATGGTGCTCACGTAGCAGGTGTCGCGGTCCAGGTGGTTGTTCATGCACTGGTACACGCGCTGCGGCTTCATCGGCACGTCGTCGAAATTGGTCTTGCGCAGCATCGTCCTCTTGCGCTCGCGGCATTCGCCGGCCCAGGTGACGCGGCTCGGCAGCTTGCCCGCGGCCTTCATCTCCTCGGCCACCTGCACGAACAGCTCGAGCGCCGCCTTGGCGTCCGACACGATGCCGAAGTCGGGCGTGAACACACGACCGATCTGCGTGGGCTCGATGTCCACGTGCACGAAGGTGCGGCCCCTGGTGTAGACGTCGACCGAGCCGGTGTGCCGGTTGGCCCAGCGGTTGCCGATGCCCAGCACGAAGTCGCTGGCGAGCATGGTCGCGTTGCCGTAGCGGTGGCTGGTCTGCAGGCCGCACATGCCGGCCATCAGCGGATGGTCGTCGGCGATGGCGCCCCATGCCATCAGCGTGGGAATCACCGGCACGCCGGTGGCCTCGGCAAAGCGCACCAGCAGGTCGGCCGCATCGGCATTGATGACACCGCCGCCGGCCACGATCAGCGGGCGCTCGGCCGCGTTCAGCATGCCGATGGCCTTCTCGATCTGCGCGCGCGTGGCGGCGGGCTTGTACGGTGTGAGCGGCTGGTAGGCGTCGATGTCGAATTCGATCTGCGCCATCTGCACGTCGAACGGCAAGTCGATCAGCACCGGCCCGGGGCGGCCCGAGCGCATCAGATGGAAGGCCTGCTGGAAGACCTGCGGCACCTGGCCGGGCTCGCGCACCGTGACCGACCACTTGGTGACGGGCTTGGAGATCGACTCGATGTCCACCGCCTGGAAGTCCTCCTTGTAGAGCCGCGCGCGCGGCGCCTGGCCGGTGATGCAAAGAATGGGAATGGAGTCGGCCCACGCCGAGTACAGGCCCGTGATCATGTCGGTGCCCGCCGGGCCCGAAGTGCCGATGCACACGCCGATGTTGCCGGCCACCGCGCGGGTGTAGCCCTCGGCCATGTGCGAGGCACCCTCCACGTGGCGCGCCAGGATGTGCGCGATGCTGCCGCGCTGGCGCAGCGCCGAGTACAGCGGGTTGATTGCCGCGCCCGGCACGCCGAAGGCCTGCGTCACGCCTTCCTTTTCCATCACCAGAACCGCGGCCTGGACCGCTGTCATCTTTGCCATTTGCATGTCTCCTTGAGGTGGTCCCACTTTAGGAAGCGGGACGCATTCGAAGAAGACGGCTGGGGGCCATAAAACCTATTCCGCCATGGAATAAGTGGCTACCATCCGGCCATGGACAGATTGCTGGCAATGGAAATGTTCGTGCGCGTGGTCGAGACCGGCAGCTTCTCGAAGGCGGCTCGCGAGTTCAATACGACGCAGCCCACCGTGACCAAGCAGGTCGCGGCCACCGAGGCGCGGCTGAAGGTGCGGCTGCTCAACCGCAACACGCGCGGCGTGAGCCTCACCGAGCCCGGTGCGCTGTATTACGAGAAGTGCAAGACCATCGTGCGCGAGGCGGAGGAGGCCGAGAGCATCGTGCAGCTGCGGCAGAACCAGGCGCAGGGGCTTCTGCGGGTGGGCACTTCGGTGGCCTTCGGGCGGCGGGTGGTGGTGCCGCTGGCGCTCGAATACATGCGCCGCCATCCGCAGGTGCAGCTCGACCTGAGCTTCGAGGACCGCTACGTGGACCTGATCGCGCAGGGCATCGACGTGGCCATCCGCATGGGCAAGCTGGCCGATTCGTCGCTGGGTGCGCGCTACCTCGGCGCCAACCCCTGGGTCATGGTCGCGTCACCGGCCTACCTGAAGAAGCATGGCACGCCGAAGCGTGCACAGGACCTGAGTGGGCATGTGGCGCTGATCTACAGCAGCGTGGTGGGGGACGAGTTCTGGCGCATGCACACGCCCAGGGGCGAGCCGGTCACGGTGCCGGTGTCGGGGCGCTTTCGCTCGAACAACCTGTCGGCCGTGCTGGCCGCCGCGAGAGACGGGCTCGGCATCGCGCTGATGCCGCGCTATGTGGCGAGCGAATCGCTGGCCACCGGCAAGGTGCGCGAGGTGCTCGGCGACCATGCCTTGCCCGAGCAGGAGATACATGCCGTGTTTCCTTCGCCGAAGCTGGTGCCGGGCAAGGTGTCGGGCTTCGTGGCTTTCCTCCAGGGGCGTTTTGACGAAGGCTGGTGGGCGGGGTGAGAGGTTGTCCGGGGCGTGTGCACAGGCCACCGGGTACTCCCCTGCGCGAATGTCCCCCGCCGGCGTGAGCGAGCCCTGAACAGTTGTGCCCTCTTCAAGCCTGCACGAAGACCCCGTGAAGGCCTAGCGGAAGCGCATAAGGCAGCGTCGCCTGCGCCACCGGACCCGCCGCCAGGTGATCGGCCGCGAAGCACGACAGCACCGTCTTGCGCCGACCGAAGTCGAGCACCGTGCCCAGCACCCAGCCCGGCTTCGAGCCATCCGGTACGAAGACATGTTCTTCCACCATGGCTTGTGCCCCGTAGCTGAAACGCTGGCTGCGGCCGGTCTCGACGTTAGTGCGTGCGACTGCGCCGAAGCCCGGCAGGTCGGGCCGGATCTGCGTGGCGTGCACCACCTGGCGGTGGCGCAGGCCGACGCGGCGCGGGTCGATGCGCGGGAACTCGGCCTCCTGCGCCAACGCCGCCTGCGTGGCCTTGCCGGTGCCCAGGTTCAGGGTGGCCACGTTCAGGTGCGGATCGGGGCCCCGCACGCGGCGCGCGCGCATCACCTCTCGGTTGGTGGTGAACACCGAGTCGGCGTTGTCCGAGCGCACGTAATCGACGTGGATCAGCGTGCCGCGCGGCGTGTCTTCCTCCCAGGCATTGCCCACGTGGAAGAGGAAGCCGGCCGGCAGCTCGAGCATCTGCCGCCGTTCCCAATCCTGCTTGTCGACGACCAGCGCGCGCATGCCCAGTTCGGGGCGCCAGACGTGGGCATCGAGAAAGGTCGCGCCGGCATCCTTGCGCTTGCCGTCGTACACCAGCGGCGGCAACAGGAACACGAGATGCCGCTCGGTCACCGCGAAGTCGTGGACCATCGGCATGTCGGCCACCGGCACCACGGCAGCGCGGCGCAGCGAGCCTTCGGGCGCAATCTCGTACAGCGCCAGCAGGCCCTGGCCGGAGCTGACGCCGAAGTTCCACACCGTGCCGTCCGGGTCCACCTTGGGATGCGCCGAAAACGGCATGCCCGCGAGGTCGGCGCGCCAGGTCTTCACGCCCAGCGTGTCCAGCGTGCGCGCGTCGATGCGCGTGGCCGAGCCGCCCTCCCATAGCGCCAGCACTTCGCCCCGCAGCGGCAGCACGCTGGTGTTCGCGACGTTGATGCTGTCGGGCGACGTCGGCGGCTCCCCGCCCGGCGGCATGGTGCCGAAGGCCTCGTACAGGCGACGGCCGGCCCGCGCCTCGGCGACGCGCTTGGGCGTGGCAACGTAGCGGCCCTGGTGGCGCACGTCGGTCCCCTCGATCACGAAACGATGCACCATGCCGTCGCCGTCGAACCAGTGGTGATAGCGCTCGCCGCCCATGTCGTGGCCGGCCGGGCCGATGCGAAACAGCGTGCCCGCAACTGCATCGGGAAAGCGCCCGCGCACCGTGGCGCGGGTGAGCGGCAGGTCGTCCGGGGGCGTGGCAAAGCCGATCTTCCAGGGCGCCCCGGCGGCCTCGAACTGGGCCTGCCAGCTGTCGGTGCCAGCGGCGCGCGCCAATGGCGCGAGGAGGGGCAGTGCGCCGGCCGATGCCAGCAGGCGCAGGAGTTCGCGTCGTTCCATGGCGGGCACCTCAGCGCAGATGAATGACGGTCTGCAGGTCGGCGTCGACGCGGATCGCTGCCGCCTCGAAGTCGGGTGCCGCGCGGTTGCCCTTGGCGTCGTTCGAGAAGCCGTAGCGTTCCGTCGGCATGCCCATGAGGTTGGTGTCGAGCTTGCCGTTGCCGTTCTCGTCGGCAAATGCGCGCAGCGCGTAGCGCCCCGGGGCAAGGCCCGGAAACACGAGCCGGGCCTTGCCCTCGCGCATCGGCGTGGTCTGCGAAGCCACCGGCTTGCTGTCGGCGTAGCCGGCGGCGTCGCTGTACAGCGCGACGTAGAGCGTGGCGTCGGCCGCCGGGCCGTCGGCGACGCTCAGGCTGAGGTCGGCGGCCAGTGCGCCGGCGGGCGCGAGGATGGCGGCGGCGCAAAGTGCGCGCACGATCGGGCGGGACAGGAGGCCGGAAATT